>JBLNGJ010000267.1:0-3352 GCA_050264675.1 Micromonosporaceae bacterium | reverse complement strand
GGCTTCAGCAGCTCGTCGGCGGGCTCGGATCGAAACGCTATCTGGTCACCGATCCGGACGTCGTCCTCGACGACAGCTGCCCGCCAGACTGGCTAGTTCGCCTCGACGACGAGCTGTCCGCCGAGGCGACCTACGGGGCGACCAAGGTTGGGCTCGGGTTGCGTCTCGACGACCTGCCCGACACCGACCTGGCGGCGAAGGTACGCCGGTGGGAGTCGGCGTTCTGGACTGCCCGCACCAGCTCGGGCCGGGCATGGCGGGCCCCGGTCGACACCACACTCGCCCTCTACCGGAACGGGGCTGCACCGTTCGCGCTCGGCCCGGCCGCCCGGCTCGACGCGCCCTACCTGGCCCGGCACCTACCCTGGTACGGAACCGGCGACGACGACGAAACCGCCTGGTACCGGGCGCATGCCCTGCCAGGCACCTCACATTGGATCAACGGAGGATGGTGACCACCCCCGATGGCGCCTTACTACGCCGACGACAGCGTTCAGTTGTTCATCGGTGACTGTCGCGAGATCGTGCCCACGCTCGGCTCGGTGGATCTGATCGTGGCCGACCCGCCGTACGGCGAGACGTCGCTGGCGTGGGACCGCTGGCCCGACGACTGGCCCACCGCCGTGTCCGGCGCCGCCAAGTCGATGTGGTGCTTCGGGTCGATGCGCATGTTCCTCGACCGCCGCGACGAGTTCGTGTTCTGGAAGCTGTCACAGGACGTGGTCTGGGAGAAGCCGGGCGGCACGAGCCTCAAGGATGACCGATTCCGCCGCGTCCATGAACAGGCCCTGCACTGGTACCGGGGACCGTGGGGCGAGGTTCACAATGATGCGCCCCGCGAGACATTCCACGGGCGCCGCCATGCACCGCAGCCCGGCCGCAAGGCGAAGCCGAGCACCGTCACGCCTGGCACGACGGCTGGATACGTGGACGACGGAAGCCGACTCATGCGCAGCGTCATCCGCTGCCCAAACCTTCACGGCCATGGCCTGCACCCCACCGAGAAGCCGGTCGGCATCCTCGACCCGTTGATCCGCTACGCCTGCCCACCCGCCGGAACCGTCCTCGACCCGTTCGCCGGCTCCGGCTCCACCGCCGAAGCGGCACGGCTGACCGGGCGTAAGGCGATCCTCGTCGAAGCCGACGAACGGTACTGCGAACTGATCGCCCGCCGCATGTCACAGACGATCATCGAGGTAGGTGCATGATGCCCACAGTCAGCGTCGTCATCCCCGCCCACCCCGCCCGGCTCGTCAACGGCATGCTCCAGCGGGCCGTCGGGTCGGTATGGGCCCAAACCCGTCCCCCGGACGCCGTCCACATCGCCGTCGACACCGAAGGCGCAGGCGCCGCCGCGACCCGGCAACGCGCCCTGATGGCCGCCGACACCGACTTCGTCGCCTTCCTCGACTCCGACGACCTGTTCCTACCCAAACACCTCGAATGGCTCCTCCAACACCAGGCCGACACCGGCGCCGACTTCTGCTACGCGTGGTTCAAGGTGCTGCAACAGTTCGCCAACGGGAAGACCAACATCCTCGAAGAAGACCCCGTCTTCCCGATCACGCACTACCTGAACGACTTCGACCCGGCGGATCCGATCGAAACCACCATCACCGTCCTGGTCCGCACCGAACTCGCCCAACAGGTCGGGTTCAAAGAACTCGACCGGGGTGAGGCCAACACCGGCGAAGACCGCTACTTCACCCTCGCCTGCCTCGACGCCGGAGCCAAGATCACACACCTTCGCCGCAAGAGCTGGTTATGGTGCCACCACCAACTGCCCGACGGGACACCCGGCAACACTTCCGGCCGGTCCACAAAAGGCGACGCCGCCGCCTGAAACGGTGGTGGGACCCCGGCCGGGGGAAGGCCGAGGTCCCACGGGGCGGCGGACATCACGGGAAGGGACGCCGTGCACACCGATGCTACAACGGGGGTGTGCCGTGATCGTGTATGTGTTCCCCGCCGACCCGTACGGGTGCGGCTCGTACCGGCTGATCTGGCCGGCGCAGGCGCTACGGGCCCAGGGCCATGATGTACGGATCGTGCCGCCGTCGAACCGGACCGGCATCGGCGGTGACATCGACACCCGCACCGGCAAACTCGTCAACGTGCGTATCCCCCCTGACGCTGATGTGATCGTCATGCAGCGGGTGTCGTTGAAACACCTTTCAGCCGGGATCCGGATGATCCGGGCCAAGGGGGTGGCGGTGGTGGTTGACATGGACGACGACCTCACCAAAATCGACCCCAACAATCCGGCGTTCTGGGCTATGAAGAGTGATTCCGGCGATCCCCGCCACAATTGGCGCAACGCCCATCAGGCCTGCCTCGACGCCACATTGGTCACTGTTTCAACCCCGGCGTTGCTGCCGGTGTACGCCCCCCACGGTCGGGGTGTCGTGTTGGAGAACTGCGTCCCGGCCCGCTACCTGGACGTGCCGCACGTCGACAACCCGGTGATGGGTTGGCCCGGTTCGACCCATTCGCATCCGTTCGATCTGCAGGAGGTCGGCCCGGCTGTGGCCCGGCTGACACGGGAAGGTCACACCTACCGTGGGGTGGGGCCGGTTGAAGGGCTACGGGATGCGCTCGGCTTGGACGCGGATCCGGAGGTGTCCGGGTCGGTGGAGCTCGACGAATGGCCCCACGCGCTGGCCCGGCTGGGGGTGGGGTTGGCGCCGCTCGCGGACACTGGGTTCAACGCGGCCAAGTCCCGCCTCAAAATAGTTGAACTATCAAGTTGTGGGGTGCCGTGGGTCGCGTCCCCCCGCGCCGAATACGCCCGCTTCCACCAACGCACCGGGGTCGGGCTGCTAGCGCAACGGCCCAAAGACTGGTACCGGCAGTTGAAACGGCTCGTCACCGACCCGGCCCTGCGACAGGACCAGTCGGACGCCGGCCGGGCCGCCATGGCCGCCGAGACGATCGAAGCCAACGCGTGGCGTTGGATGGAGGCGTGGGAGCAGGCGTGGAAGGTGGAGCGGGCGCATCAACCCGGCCCGTTGACCCGCGTATGATCCCCAAAAGGGGAGACGGGGATGATGCCGGATGGTCTACCAGTTGCGGGTCGGGTTCGACCAGTCAACGCCCGAGGACCAGGCGATCGGCGAAGCGGTCGCCGAATGGTTCGAGGCGTGCGACCGGGCCGGCCGCACCCCGGCCGGTGACCCCACGACCCGTGTCGTACGTGACGACCGGGAACGGTCTGAGCTCGGCGAGTATGTGGTTGAGGTGACCGGCAGGCGGTCCGGCGATGGCGACGTCTAACGACCATCCCGGCCTGCCGTTCGTGCAGGCGCAGGGCTACAGCCGCGGCCGCCCTGACGGGCCGCCGCTGTGGCAGGTC
>JBLNGJ010000266.1:0-3398 GCA_050264675.1 Micromonosporaceae bacterium | reverse complement strand
TGCTGGCGGTGCTCAGCGTCACGACCGTCCTGCTCGCGCTCCGCCCGCCCCCGCCGGTCGCCGCCAGCGCCGCGGCGGCGGAGTTCTCAGCCGGACGCGCGCTGCCGCATGTTCAGACGCTTGCCGAGAGACCACGTCCGGTCGGCACGTCCGCACACAGTTCCGCCCGGGACTACCTCGTTAGCGGCCTGGACGGGCTGGGGTGGCCGACCCAGGTGCTGACGGGTACCGTGGCCAACCCGCGCCTTGGCCCTCCGATCCCGGTTGGCCGGGTCAACACCGTCGTGGCCACTTTGCCCGGCCGGGCACCCACTGGGACGGTCTACCTGACGGCGCACTACGACAGTGTCCGGATCGGGCCAGGGGCCAACGACAATGCGGTCGCGGTCGCCGCGCTGTTGGAGGTGGCCCGAGCGCTTACGGCCGGCCAGCGCCCGCGCAACACCGTGATGCTTCTGTTCACCGATGGTGAGGAGGATGGCCTGCTGGGTGCTCGGCAGGCCCTGGCGACCCTGGATATCGATCCTCGGTCGTCAATGGTGGTGAACTTCGACGCGCGCGGCTCGCACGGTCCCCTCATCGCGTTCGAGACCTCCGACGGCAACGCCGACATCCTCGCCGGGCTGGCTCAAGCCCGCCTGCCCCTCGGCTTCTCGCTCGGCTACGAGGTGTACCGGCGCCTGCCTCACGACACCGACTTCACCGAGTTCCGCCGGGCCGGGATCGCCGGAGTCAACCTCGCGTACCTGGATGGCTCGCCGCGCTATCACACCGCGAGCGATGTCTACCGGCAGGTGGACCCAGCGACGGTGCAGCACGCCGGCGAGCTCGCGTTGCGCCTTGCCCGCACGTTCGGCGACGCCGACCTGACCCGGATCGACCGCGGCCAGCGGACGTTCTTCTGGATTCCTGGGCAGCTCGTGCGGTACCCGAACGCACTGGCGCTGCCGCTGGCGATCGCGGCCGCGCTGGCCGTCGTCGGTCATGTGCTGCTCGCCCGCCGCCGCGGCGCCCTGCGCCTGGGCCACCTCGGTTTGGCGAGCGTGTCGTTCCTGGCGCCCGTGTTGGCCGGACCGGTGCTGGCCGTCATCGGATGGTCGGCGTTGCGGGCGCTGCACCCTGGCAACGCCGACCTGTTCCTCGGCGACCCGTACCGGCCGGGCTGGGCGCGCGCCGGCTTCGCCGTGCTCGGCCTGACCGCGGTGCTGACGTGGTACGGGAGCCTGCGCCGCCGGCTGGGGCCGGCCACCCTGGACATCGCCGTGGCGGCCTGGCTGGCCGCGCTCGGGTTGCCCTTGGCCGTGGCGGCGCCGGGTGGGGCGTACCTGTTCAGCCTGCCGGCCCTGGTCGCCTCGGCGGCCGGAATCGCGGCCTTCCTGGCGCCCGATCGCCCGAGCGCCGCGGTGTGGCGACCGGTGGCGCACGCCGTGAGCGCGGTGATAACGGCGCTGATCGCGGTGCCAGTGATCGCGCTGCTCCTGCCGACCCTTGGCTTGGCTGGTGCGGCGGTGCCGGTACTGCTGATCGTGCTGCTCGCCGGGCCGGCGCTGCCGCTGATCGAGGCGGCCGTGCCTTTGGTCCGGGCGGCACCGTCCCGGCTGACCGCTTCGCTGCCGCGCCGGCTGCGCGGATGGTCCGGTGCGGGGGTCGCCGGCGGCGCGATGGTGCTGTTGCTCCTCACCGTTGATCTGGTGGTCGACCGGTTCGACGAGGTCCACCCGCGACCGGCGAGCCTGGTGTATGCATGGGACGCCGATACCCGTACCGCCCAATGGCTCTCGGCGGACCGGGCACCAAGCGAGTGGACCACCAGGTTCGCCGGTGGTGCGCCTGTGCGCGTTGCCGATAGGTGGCCGAACCTGACCTTCGCCCGGCTCAACCAGTACCGCACCGGGCCGGCCGAGGCGGCCGACCTGGCTGCGCCGGAGTTGGTACCGGTGGAGCTGTCGGCGGCCGACGGTGGCCGGACACTGCGGCTGCGCCTGCGTTCGGTGCGCGGCGCACCAGTGATCTCGGTCCGCCTCGCCGCGGACGCCCCGGCTCTGGCTAGCGCCACAGTGGACGGCGTGTCGTTGCCGGTGCGGCCGGCCGCTGCGGTCGGCGGCTGGGGGTGGGGGTTCGTGATCAACGCCGTGCCGCCGGACGGCGTCGAGGTTCGGCTCCAGTTCGCCACCACCGCACCGGTGCGGGTGCGGGTGGTCGACGAGGCCGACGGGCTGGCCGGCCTGCCCGGCTTCTCGCCCCGCCCGCCCGGACTGGGACTGTCCTTATTGCCCACCGACATCACGTGTGTCGGACGCACGGTCACGCTGTGAACCGGTGTAAGGAGGTCGGGCGTGGCCGCCGTCTATGAGGTGGAATCGCTGACCAAGACCTACCCCGGCGCGCCCACAGCGGCCAACCGCGACATCAGCCTGACCATCCATAGTGCAGAGATCTTCGGCTTACTGGGTCCGAACGGTGCCGGCAAGACCACCTTGGTGCGTCAGCTGGCCGGCCTGCTGGCCCCCTCCCAAGGCGTGATCCGCCTGTTCGGTGTCGACATCACGCGCGTGCCGCACATGGTGCCGGCGCACGTGGCGGTCCAACCCCAGGCCGCGACCGCGCTGCTCGATCTGTCGGTGCACGAGTCGGTGCACCACACCGCCCGGATCCGTGGGTTGAGCGCGGTCGCGGCGCGAGCCGCCACCGACGAGATCCTGTCCTTGTTGTCGTTGCGGCCGTTGGCCGACCGGCGGGTGCGTACGCTCTCCGGCGGGGAGCGGCGGCTGGTCTCGTTGGCGGTGACCCTGGTGGGGGACCGTCCGGTGCTGATCCTGGACGAGCCGACGAATGAGTTGGCGCCGGAGGCGCGGCGGCTGGTCTGGGATCATCTGCTCGCGCTGAACGCGGCCGGGCGCACCATCGTCCTGGTCACCCACGACGTGCTGGAGGCCGAGCGGGTGATCGCCCGGGTGGGCTTGATCAACCACGGCCGGCTGATGGCCCTGGGGCCGACCGGTGAGCTGCGGTCGCGAGTGGACCAGCGCATGCGGCTCGAGCTGACGCTGGCCGACCCGGCCGGGTTGAATGCGGACGGCCTGGCCGCCCTGCTGGGTCCGGCCGCCGAGGTGCTCTACCGGACCGGCGACCGGGTGCTGGTGCTGCTACCTCGGCCGGCGGTCCGGCCGGCACTGGCCCACCTGGTCGACCAGGTCGGTCCGGCCGGAGTGACCGACCTGCGGGTGACCGGGCCAACGCTCGAGGACGTTTATCTCCAGTTGGGCGGAGGGCAGCGTCTTGACTGAGCCGGCCCGGCCACCGATCATTCGCACCTACCGACGACTGATGCCGGTGGTCCTCGCCGACCTGCGCCGGGTCCGGGCGTTCTACGCCTTCTTCAGCATCCTGCTGCCGGC
>JBLNGJ010000265.1:0-2711 GCA_050264675.1 Micromonosporaceae bacterium | reverse complement strand
GGACCCATCGGATGGCCACGCTCCTCGCGGCCGGGCTGCGGGCGGGCGGCGTCGAGATCGTGCACGACGCGTTCTTCGACACCGTCGAGGCGCGGGTGCCGGGCCGGGCCGCCGAGGTCGTGGCCGCGGCCGCCGACCGGCGGGTCAACCTGCGGCTCGTCACGCCTGACCGGGTCGCGGTTGCCTGCGACGAGACCACGACGCCGGAGCACGTCCGTACCGTGTGGACGGCGTTCGGCATCGCCGGCGTGGACGAGGAGTCGTTGCCCGCCCAGAGCCGGATCCCGCAGAACCTGCGCCGGTCGACGCCCTACCTGACGCACCCGGTCTTCCACGCCCACCGGTCCGAGACGGCGATGCTGCGCTACCTGCGGAGCCTGGCCGACAAGGACTACGCGCTGGACCTCGGGATGATCCCGCTCGGCTCGTGCACCATGAAGCTCAACGCCACGACCGAGATGGTGCCGGTGACGTGGCCGGAGTTCGCCGACATGCACCCGTTCGCGCCGGCCGAGTAGGCCCAGGGGTACGCGGAGCTGGTGTCCACACTGGAGTCGTGGCTGGCGGAGCTGACCGGATACGACGCGGTGAGCGTGCAGCCCAACGCCGGCTCGCAGGGTGAACTCGCCGGGTTGCTGGCCATCCGCGCATACCACATCGACAACGGCGAGCCCGAGCGCGACGTCTGTCTGATCCCGTCGAGCGCCCACGGTACCAACGCCGCGAGCGCGGTCATGGCCGGTATGCGGGTGGTCGTCGTCGCGTGTGACCAGAACGGCAACGTCGACCTCGTGGATCTCGACCGCAAGCTCGAGCAGAACAGGGACCGGGTCTCCGCCATCATGGTGACCTACCCGTCGACGCACGGCGTCTACGAGACCGGGATCGCTCAGCTCTGCGCCAAGGTGCACGACGCCGGAGGTCAGGTCTATGTGGACGGAGCGAACCTCAACGCGCTGCTGGGCTTCGCCAAGCCGGGGCGCTTCGGTGCCGACGTTTCGCACCTGAACCTCCACAAGACCTTCTGCATCCCGCACGGCGGCGGCGGACCGGGCGTCGGGCCGGTGGCGGTGCGCGAGCACCTCGCGAAGTACCTGCCCGGCCACCCGCTCACCCGTCCCGCCTCGGCCGGCCCGGGCACCGACGCTGTCGGTACCGGAGATGACGCCCGCGCGAGCACGATCGTCGGGGCGGTGGCGGCCGCACCGCACGGCTCGGCCGGCATCCTGCCGATCTCGTGGGCGTACATCCGGCTGATGGGGCCCGACGGCCTGGCCAAGGCGACCGCGGTGGCCGTGCTCGCCGCCAACTACGTCGCCGCCCGGCTGCAGGCCCACTATCCGGTGCTCTACGCCGGCAACAAGGGGCTCGTCGCCCACGAGTGCATCCTCGACCTACGTCCGATCACCAAGGCGACCGGCGTCACCGTGGACGATGTGGCCAAGCGCCTCATCGACTACGGCTTCCACGCACCGACCATGTCGTTCCCGGTCGCCGGCACGCTGATGGTCGAGCCGACGGAGTCGGAGGACCTGGTCGAGCTCGACCGGTTCATCGACGCAATGATCGAAATCCGTCGCGAGATCGTGGCGGTCGGTGCCGGGCGGTGGTCGGGCAAGGACAACCCGCTCACCAACGCACCGCACACCGCCGACGTGGTGACCGCCGACGAGTGGGACCATCCGTACCCGCGGTCGGTTGCCGCGTACCCGGCCGGGGTCGAGGCCGCCGGCAAGTACTGGCCGCCGGTCGGGCGCATCGACGGCGCGTACGGGGACCGCAACCTCGTCTGTGCCTGCCCGCCGCCGGAGGCGTACACGGGCTAGCCCTCGCCGAGGCGCGCGGGCTAGCACTCCCGGAGGGGTCTGGGTCAGTGGACGATCCGGACGTCCCTCTCGTCGGCGACGGACCTCCGAACCGTACATCGCGGCAGTTCGGTCACGGCGAACCTAGCGGCGGTCACCTGATTGACTCAAGTCAATGTGAGGAGGGCTTGGCCCGACCGGTGCGAGTCCGTTTCGCCGCCTTGTCCGGGGCTCGTACGCATAGGCGCCTGTAACTTGCTGAAAACGGGCACCAGTTCACGGCAACTTAGCGCGCCAAATATGGATATATGTGGCTGGTTGGGTTCTTCACCAACTGGAATGAACCTGGTTTCACATTCGTGCGTGTCTTATGATTCTGCCCACTGTTTCGTTGCCCCGCGTGGCCGAGCGAGGCAGGGTCCTGGGGAGCTAGGTCAGGCCATGCTCAATACATCGGTACGACCAGGTACATCGATCCGGATCGTTGTGCAGTCCCGCCGGCGCATGGTCCGCGATGCCCTGTGCGCCTACCTGAGCGGTCGCCCCGAGTTCGACATCGTGGGGCAGACCGCCGGGATCGCCGGGCTCATCGCCCTCTGTTCGCTGCGCCGCCCGGCCGTGGTGCTCGTCGACGCGCCCTCGCTGAGCGTCGAGATCGTCGACGGGCTGCGTGGGCTGCGGGAGGCCTTCCCGACCACCGAGGTGGTCGTCGCGTACTCCGAGCTCACGTCGTCGGCGTTCGGCGCCGCCGTGCAGGCCGGCATCACGGCACTGATCCCGTGCTCGCGTGGCCTCGAGGCGATCATCCGCGCGGTGCGCCGCCGGGGCGGCACGGTCGCCGGCGCGGAAGGCGGCGCGGCCGCCCTCACCGAGCGGGAGATGCAGATCATCTCGCTGCTCGGCACC
>JBLNGJ010000264.1:0-6653 GCA_050264675.1 Micromonosporaceae bacterium | reverse complement strand
GTCGGCCTGCGCTGCGCGGTGGCCAGCGCCGCGCTGGAGAACCGTCGTCACTCTGCGGCCGAAGTACGAGCGGGTACGGTCACCGATCCGGTCGTGCAGGGCGCGCTGCGGGCCAGCCTGGCCGTGGAGTCACTGGCCGAGCGCTGGCCCCGGTCGCCGCGACAGGTGTTGGCCCGGCTGCATGTGCTGGTGGCCCGAGGCAGCGTGGCCGAGTCCGAGCTGGGTCGACCGGTCGACCGTCCCGGCGTCGCGGCCCGCCTGGACGCACTCTGCGAGCTGGTCACGGCGCCGGCCGGGGCCGTGCCGGCGCTGCTGCGGGGCGCGGTGGTGCACGGTGAGCTGCTCGCGCTGGGCGCTTTCGCCGGGCCGAACGGGGTGCTGGCCCGGGCGGGCGCCCGCCTGAGCCTGATCGCCGATGGTCTGGACCCGCACGGCCTGCTCCCGCTCGACGCGGCCCATCTCGAGCGTGAGCCCGAGTACGTCGGTTGTGCCCAGACGTTCGCGACCGGCACGCGTGATGGCGTGCGGGCCTGGATCCGTCACGCCGCCACGACCGCCGCGCTCGCCGCCGATCTGCTCGAGTCCATCCTCGACGGTCGGGCGTCGGAGTAGCCTCAGGCCCGCGGAGTGAGGCCAGCCACCACGTCGGCCGCCGAGAGGTCACGATCAACCGATTCCGGGTCGCCTCCGGCCAGTGCCGTCTGGGCGAGTTCGGTGTAGACCTCAGCCAAGGCCTCGAAGAGCGAGGCCGGTAGTCCGGCGGCCGCCTGGGCGGCGGCGATCTCGCGCATCTCCGGCACGAACCGGGCCGCCTTGGTCGCCGCGACGGCGACCGCCCCGAGCGGGTTGTGGCCGCCGGTGGCCAGGTCGGCCAGAACCGGCTCGAGCACACCGTAGTGGGCGCCGGCCCGGATCGCCTGAGCGAAGAGGCCAACAAGTCCCTTGTAGACAGACGCGGTGCACATCTTCACCGCGCTCGCCGTGCCCACGTCCGGCCCCACCACGATCGGCACGACCCCGGTCCAGGCCAGCCCGGCGACACGCGTCGCATCTGGGCCGGAAAGGTAGATCCGCGCACCCGGCCGCACGGTCGGCGGCGGGCCCGAGATGGAGCCGTCGACCAGCCGGAGCCGGGCCCCGGCCAGGACGGCAGCGATTTCGTCTACTGTGGATGGAGCTACTGCGTTGAGATCGGCTACGAGCGGGCCGGCGCCGGTGGCCCGGGCCGCCTCGGCGATGCCGGCCGCGGCGGGTAGGGCCTCGGCCGGCGGTGTCACGACGAGCAGGATCTCGGCCGTCGTGACCAGTTCGGGCAGGCCGGACACGACCGTAAGACCGTTCTCGGCGACGAAGCGCGCGGTGCGGGCCGAGCGGCCCTCCAGCGCGGTTACCACCGGGTGCCCGCCGGCGAGCAGCGCCGCGCCGAGCGCCGAGCCCATGTGGCCGGCGCCGACCAGACCGACAGTTGGCCGAGCCGGTGTCATGGACGTGCCGGTGTCATGGGGTGTGCCGGTGTCGTGGGGCTAGCCGGTGTCATGGGCCGAGCCTGCCACGCCAGCGGTCGCGAACGCGTGGACGGCGCCTCACGTGGAGGCGCCGTCACACACGTCCGACCGGGTTACCAAGCGTGCACCTCACGTTTCGTTGTCGGCGGGCATTGACGCCCGTCGCAACATGCCTGCCCGCGGCTGATCGCGCGTGGGTGCCCGGCGGCCGTGTGCGGAGTCCATAGGAGGAGCCGAATCAACGACCTCTCGTTCTGTTGTCCGCACCACCTTTTCTACGCCGCTTTGCGGAACCTCGCCAGCCCTTGGCCGGAATCCGTGCCATCCGGTCGCGACACACGGGCCAAGGTGACGGCGTCCGGGCCGAGCGGCCTACGCCCGGGCCCGCCGGTGGCGGCCATAGAGCGCGAGCCCGATCGCGACGCCGACGCCCACGCCGATGGCGGCGGCCGCGACCGGGACCGCGGGCCGGTCGCGCAGCCGGCGCATGAGCGGCACCGGATGGCGGAAGCTCAGCACCGGCCAGCCACGCTCGACCGCGGTCCGGCGCAGCGCCCGGTCCGGGTTGACCGCGGTGGGGTTACCGACACTCTCCAGCAGCGGCACGTCGGAGATCGAGTCCGAGTACGCGTAGGAGCAGTTCAGGTCATAACCGCGATCGGCGGCGAGCTTGCGCACGGCGTCGGCCTTCGTCGGCCCGGCCGCGTAGTACGCGACCTCGCCGGTGTAGCGACCGTCCCGCACGACCATTCGGGTCGCGATCACATCGCGCACTCCGAGTTGCTCAGCGATGGGCCGCACGATCTCCTCGCCCGAGGTCGAGACGACCACGACATCGCGTCCGGCGGTGAGGTGTTCGTCGATCAGGGCGGCCGCCTCGGCGTACACATAAGGGTTGATCAGCTCGTGGAGCGTCTCGGTGACGATCTGACGGACCTGGTCGACCTGCCAGCCGCGGCACAGTTCGGCAAGATGATCGCGGATCCGCGCCATCTGGTGCTCGTCGGCACCGCCGAGTCGAAAGACAAGCTGGGCATAGGCCGCTTTTGCCACCTCTCTTCGCGATATCAGACCATCGCGATAAAAGGGGCGACCAAAGGCCAGCGCACTCGACTTGGCAATGACGGTCTTGTCAAGATCGAAGAAGGCGGCGCTGGAAGCCACGGCCGGCAAGTCTATCCGGGTATGCCGACAATCACGTGTCCGTCGGCTGACAGATCTTGCGCCTGTCGGTGACATAATCACCGCGCATGGTTACCCACCCCTTATGGCGTTTGGGGGTCAGCTGATCGGCTGAGCCGATCACATCCGATCGGTCGGACTGAGGTAGCGGAGTGTGATTTGCTCCGTCTAAAGAGTGATGATGACCAGTGGTCCCCGGTCCGCTTGTCATGCGAGCTCTCGACGAGTGCCCATATCTCGGGCATGCTTGTGTAAGCGACACGGTTGCGTGCACGACGAACCGGTCGGGACGACGTTAAGATCCGCGGCGGGATGTCCTTGTTGGACGTCTTGCAGGGCCCTCGGCGGTCGCACCCCCCCGTGACCGTCGAGCGGGATCGGCTCGACCCCCCCGGAGCCGAACCCACGACGACCCCCGTCACCCCCCGGACGGGGGTCGTCCCTTCCCGGCACTTGTCGACGTGAGCGCACTGACCTGCGCGGAGCCGGCCGGTCGCACTGGTCGTCCGGTCGCGGACCGGGGCGGTGCTGAGTACTCGCTCAGCGAGGATTGCCTGGTGGCATGCCGTGCCGGCGGATCACGACTTGTCCACACCCTCGGGTCTTTTCCACAGATCTTGATCGGCCCCACCGGGCGGCCGGCGTCGGCCGGCATCGTGATGACCGTCCGACCGCTCGCGCGATCGCCCCGCGCGCCAAGCCTCGTGTGGGGTCTCCGTGGCGTTGCGCCTGCCCGATCCACCGCTCGTTGCCGCACAACGACCGCTGATCGTCACCGGTGAGTCCGAGTTGCTCGACGATCTGCTCCGGCTGGCCGCCGCTGGCGGGTGTGAGGTCGAGGTCGCCACCGATCCAGTGGCCGCCCGCTCGGGCTGGCCCAGCGCACCGTTCGTGCTGGTCGGAGCCGACCGAGCCACCGCGTGCGCCCGGTCCGGGCTGGTCGGGCGCGCGTCTGTCGCGGTGGTGCTGCGTGGACCGGAGACCGAGCCGCCCTGGCCCGAGGCGGAGCTGCTGCGAGCCGAACACGTCGCGGTGTTGCCGGCCGCGGAGAGCTGGCTGGTCGATCGGTTCGCCGATCACGCGGCCGGTTCGCCTACTCGAGGTCGGGTCGTGGCCATCATCGGTGGCCGGGGCGGCGCCGGGGCGAGTGTGCTCGCCACCGGTCTCGCGGTTACCGCCCGCCGCCGTGGCCTGGACACGCTGCTTCTGGATGCCGATCCGTTCGGTGGCGGGGTCGACCTCGTTCTCGGCTGGGAGTCACTGGCCGGCCTGCGCTGGCCGGAACTCGTCGACGCCCGCGGTCGGGTGAACCCGCCGGCCCTGGTGAGCGCCCTGCCCGGGCAGGGCGGCTTGGCCGTGCTCTCCTTCGACCGGTCGGAGATCCCCGGGGTGCCGGCCGAGGCGATGGCGGCGGCGCTCGACGCCGGGCGGCGCGGACGCGACTTGGTGGTGGTCGACCTGCCCCGCCGGTTCGACGAGCCGTCGCTGATCGCCCTCACCTGTGCCGACCGGGCCTACCTGGTGGTGCCGGCCGAGCTGCGGGCCTGCGTGTCGGCCGGCCGCGTCGCGAGCGTGGTGCGGCAGCACTGCCCCGCGGTCGGGGTGGTGGTGCGCGGACCGGCGCCCGGCCGGCTCACGCCCGAGGAGGTGGCGACCGGGCTCGACCTACCCCTCGCCGGCACCCTGCGCCCGGAGCCGGGCCTGGCTGAGGCGCTCGAGCAGGGTCAGGCGCCCGCCGGCTCCGGCCACGGTCCGCTGGCCGACCTGTGCCGCCAGCTGCTCGCCGAAGTCGGTGCCGGGCGAGGCGGGGTGGTGACCTCGCGACCGGCGATCGCTCATTCTCCGCGGAGGTGGCACCATGACTGACCCTGCCGGCCGGCCCCTGCTCGCGGTGGGTGGCCTCGACGCCAGCCTCGTCGACCGGGTACGGCGGCGGCTGACCGCCACCGCGGAGACCGCCACACCCGCGGCGGTCATGGGCGCGGTGCGCGCCGAACCGGCCCAGGCACCGCTGGGCGACGCGACCCTTCGGCACCTCACCGACCGGCTCTACCAGGAGATCGTCGGGGCCGGTCCGCTGCACGCGCTGCTCACCGACCCGGAGGTGACCGACGTGGTGGTCAACGGGCCCACCGCGATCTGGGTCGACCGCGGCGCCGGCATGGTGCGCACCGGTGTGGCGTTCGCCGACGCCGAGTCCCTGCGCCGGCTCGCCCAGCGGCTGGCCGCCGCGTGCACGCGCCGGCTCGATGACGCCTCGCCCTATGTCGACGCCCGGCTGCCCGACGGCACCCGGCTGCACGCCGTGCTGCCGCCGGTCGCCGTGCACGGCCCGTACCTGTCGTTGCGCACGTTCCGGCAGCGCGCGTTCGGCCTGCCGGAGCTGGTCACCGCCGGCGCGGTGCCGGCCGAGGCGGCCGCCCTGCTCGAGGCGGTGGTGCAGGCCCGCCTGGCCTACCTGGTCACCGGCGGCACCGGCTCGGGCAAGACCACGCTGCTCTCCACGCTGATCGGCCTGGTGCCGGCGCATGAGCGCGTGGTGATCGTCGAGGACGCCACCGAGCTGTGCCCGGCCCACCCGCATGCGGTCTCCCTGCAGGCGCGTAGCTCCAATGTGGAGGGCGTGGGGACGGTGACGCTGCGCGACCTGGTACGCCAGGCCTTGCGGATGCGGCCGGACCGGCTGGTGGTCGGCGAGTGTCGCGGCGCGGAGATCGTGGATCTGCTCGGCGCGCTCAACACCGGTCACGACGGTGGGGCCGGCACGCTGCACGCCAACACCGCCCGCGACGTGCCGGCCCGCCTGGAGGCGCTGGGCCTGCTCGGTGGCGTGTCGCGGGAGGCGCTGCACGCGCAGGCCGGAGCGGGTCTGCAGGTCGTGCTGCACCTGCGCCGGGCGCCGACCGGCCGCGTGCTCGATGAGATCTGCCTGCTGCTCGCGGCCGGGCCGGCGCGGCTGGTGCAGGCCGTGGCGGCCTGGCGGCGCGAGGGTGGCCCGGGCCCGGCCGCCACCGCTCTGGCCAACCTGCTGGTCACCAGGGGCGTGGTGCCGCCGCCCGTCCTCGGCGGTGCTGCGTGAGCGCTCCCAGCTGGGCCGCGGTCGGCATCGCTGCCGCGGCGATCGCCCTCGGCCTACCGGGCCGACCCGCTCGCCGTCGGTGGCGTCGGTTGACCTGGCGCCGCTCCGGTCCGGCGCACGCGGCCCCGGTGCGGGCGCTGAGCTGGCCGACGGCGGCCGCCCTGCGCACCGCCGTCGTGCTGGCGACGGCGGTCGCGGTGCTCGGATTCGGGCTCGCCGGACCGGTGGCCGGCGTGGTGGCCGCGGCCTACGCCGGTGCGGCCGTGGCCCTGGCGTCCGGACGGGTGCGGGCTCGGGCCGAGAGTCGCAGCCGCGCGCGGGCCGTCGACGCGGTCGCCTCGCTCGCGGCCGACCTGCGGGCCGGTGTCCCGGTCGGTCCGGCCCTGACCGATGCGGCGGCGGCGCTGACGCCGGTGCCGTCCACTCGGGACGGCGCCGGGCCCATCCGGCGGCGGGTGGCGGCCGCGGTCGAGCTCGCCGAGCTGAGCGGTGCCCCGCTCGCCGATGTGCTGGACCGACTCGACGCCGACCTGCGGGCAGCCGACCGGATCCGGGCCGGGGCGGCGGCCCAGGCGGCCGGCGCCCGGGCCAGCGCGTGGCTGCTCGCCGCGATGCCGGTGGCCGGTGTGCTGCTCGGCTACGCGGTGGGCACCGACCCGGTCCAGGTCCTGCTGCATACGCCGCTCGGCGCGGCGTGCGCCATCACCGCCGTGCTGTTGCAGCTGGGCGGGCTTGCCTGGTCAGACCGGTTGGCCCGGGTCGAGGTGGCCCAATGAGCGGGCCGGCAGCGGCGTTGGCCGTGATCCTGATCGCGCTCGCCGTGGTGGTGTCCGGCGGCGTACGCCGGACCCGGGTGCGCCGGCCGGTGGCGGGCCGGCCGGCGCCCA
>JBLNGJ010000263.1:0-5696 GCA_050264675.1 Micromonosporaceae bacterium | reverse complement strand
GCCACGGACGGCTTGGCGGCGCTACGGCCGGCACCTGAAGGAGGCACCATGACATCCGAGGCACCGTACTCGTCTGAGCAGCCAAACGACGACGACTGGACCCAGGTCCAGCCGTCCGGCGGCCAGCCGCGCTACTCCGCCTCCGCCTCGGTGCCGCTGCCACCTCGTCCGGATTCGTCCTCGTCCTACCCTCCTGGGCCGACGTTCTCGGGCGGCCAGGGCGGTCAGCCCAACCTGTACGGCCAACCCCAGTCCGGCCAGTACCCGTCGCCGGGGCAGCCCCGGGCGGGCGCGAGCGCCTCGGTGCCAGCGGGCGGCCAGTACCCGGGCACGCCCACCTCCTACGGGCAGCCCTCGCAGTACGGGCCGGGCCTCTATGGCCAGGGCGGCCAGGGCGTCATGGGCCAACCACCGATGGGCCAGGCGCCGATGGGCCAGGCGCCGATGGGCCAGGGTTCGATGGGCCAGGGTTCGATGGGCCAGGGCGGGTTCGCTCCCGGTGGGTACCCGCCGGACCCGCGCGGTGGCGGCCGCGATAAGGGGCCGGTGACCAGCGGGTGGCCGTACGTGGAGCAGCCGCCCGCACCGCGCAAGTCGCGCCGGTGGCTGGTGATCTCGTTGATCGTGCTGGGTGCCCGGGTGCTCATCGGCGGGGCCGGTGCCGTCGGCTACACGCTCTTCGCTGGGCGAGGTTCGGCGTACCACGTCGGGGCCTGCGTCAAGCAGCAGGGCGACGGCGCGGCGGTGGTCGATTGCGGCACCTCTGGTGCGTTCACCATCGTGTCCCTTGTGGATGGCGAGGATCAGTGCCCGGACCCGACCCAGCCGTCCATCGAGCTCACCGGCGGCGGCAAGAACCGCCAGATCGCCTGCCTCAGGCCGGCCACCAGCTGACTGCCGGGACTTAATCGGTCGCACATTGTCAGAGGCGCCGTCAAGACTACGGACATGCTTCGCGACGCCATACCGGCAAGCCCAGCGGCCCGCCGCATCCTCCTCGCCACCCTGTTCTCCTCGATCGGCAACGGCCTGACCCTGCCGTTCCTGCTGATCTACCTGACCCGGGTGCGTGGCCTGGACGCCGGCACGGTGGGGCTGCTGGTGGGTTGGATGGGCCTGGTCGCCCTGGTGTTGGCGCCGGCCGGAGGCAGTCTGGTCGATCGGTGGGGCGCCCGTCGCGTGGTGCTGCCGCTCTGTCTGGTGGTGGCGTTCGGCACCGGTTCGTTGGCGTTCGTGACCGGTGTGCCCACCGTCTTCGCGGCGCTGACCGCGGTCGCGATCGGCATGGCCGCGCTCTGGTCAGGCATGACCACGATCATCGCCTCGCTCACCACCGAAGCCGAGCGGCAGAAGGTGTTCGGTCTGAACTTCACCCTGATCAACGTGGGCATTGGCGTGGGCGGCCTGATCTCTGCATCTGTGGTGGACGTGACGCGGCCGGCCACGTTCCAGGCCATCTACCTCGGCGACGCGGTGAGCTACCTGATCCCGGCCGCGATCCTGCTCAGCCTTCCGCACGCCGGCCAGCGGCTTGCGCCCGATCCCGCGGACGTGGCCGACCAGGCCCCGTCCGGCGGATACCGCCGGGTGTTCGCCGACCGGGCGTTCATGCGCTTCTTTGTCTACGGGCTCGCGTTGACCACCTGTGGCTACGCGCAGATCGAGGTCGGCTTTACCGCGTTCTCCACCGAGGTGGCCCAGGTGACTCCGCGCGTGATCGGCTGGGCGCTGGCCGGAAACACGTTGCTCATCGTGGTGGCGCAGCTCTTCGTGCTGCGCTGGCTCGACGGGCGCAGCCGCACCACGGCGCTGGCGATCGTCGGGGTCATCTTCGCGGCGTCCTGGCTCACGCTCGCCGCGGGCGGCTACGCCGGGCAGCGCGGCGCCGCCACCTTCGCCGTGGCCGGGGTGGTCGGCTGCGCGGTGGTCTTCGCCGCCGGTGAGACGCTGCTCTCACCGGTCCTGCCGGCCCTGACGAACGCGCTCGCCACCGACGAGCTGCGGGGCCGCTACAACGCGCTCGGGTCGATGGTGTGGGGCATCAGCGGCGTCATCGGGCCGGTCGCGGCCGGGCCCCTGATCGGCGCCGGCCACCCTGCCCTGTGGGTGGTGCTGGTGGTCGGCGGCTGCCTTGGCGCGTGCGTCCTGGCGCTCGGGCTGCGCGGCCGGCTCACGCCGGAACAGGACGGTCGGGTCGGCCGCCCGACCGTGCCGGAGCCCGGCAATTTCCCGGATCGAGCCCTCACCGGAGCGGCTGAGCGGGCAATGTCCTGAATATTGCCCTGGCCGAGCTGGCTCGGGCCTCCCGGCTCAGGCCACGGCGCGGCCGTTGCGCCAGACCCGGCGTACCCGTTGGGTCAACTCGGTTACGTCGAGGTCGGTTCCGGCGAGCAGGATCAGATCGGCCCGCTTGCCGTCCGCCACCTCGCCGCGGTCGTCGGCGAGGCGGAGCAGCCGGGCGGCCTCCCAGGTGGCGGCGCGCAACGCGCCGGCGTCGCCGAGCCCGGCCCGCGACAGGTGCCGGAGTTCGTAGAGCGCTTCGGTGTGCGGCCGGACCGGGTTGTCGGTGCCCATGGCGATGGGTACGCCAGCGGCCACGGCAAGGCGAACCGACTCGCGATGCGCGTGGGCGACCTCCGCCGGCAGAATCGCCGGCTCGGCCTGGGTGCCTGAGAGCGTCGGCACCAGCCAGGTGCCGGCCGAGGCCATGGCTGCGACGGCCGCCTCGTCGAGGAAGATGCCGTGCTCGACGCTGCGGGCGCCGGCCCGGGCCGCCTCCTCGGCCGCGCGGGCGCCGTGGGCGTGCACCATCACGCCGGCCCGACCCTGGCGGTCGGCTTCGTCGACGAGTGCGGACATCTCCGCCGGCGTGATCTGGCGGTGATGGGCCCGTCCACCCTCCATGATGGATCCGGTCGCGGTCACCTTGATCCAGTCGGCGCCGGCCTGCGTCATCCGGCGCACCACGGCCCGGGCCGACTCCGCGCCGTTGAAGACCGGGTCGGGCATCCCGGGATCCTCGACCAGATCGAACGGACCGACGCCGGCGAACCACAGGTCGCCGATGCCACCGGTCGTGCACACCTGCCGAAGGCTCACCAGTAGCTCGGGGCCGTCGATCCAACCCTTGGCCACCGCCAGGGCGAGGCCGGCGTCCGCGCCCCAGGCATCGCGTACGGTCGTGACGCCCAGCCGCAGCAGTGTCGCCAGCACCGGCACCGCGGAGAGGATGCGGGCCGATCGTGGCGTGTGCACCGGGTCGAAGCTCGCCAGATCATGCGCGAGCGCCACGTGCGTATGGCAGTCGATGAACCCGGGTACGAGCAGCGCGCCGGTGCAGTCGACGACCTCGTCGCCGTCCAGTCCGGATCCGACGCTGACGATCCGGTCGTCGTCCACGACCACATCGGCGGCCCCGGTCGCGCCGGCCCGGACATCGAGCACAGCACCGCCGCTGAACAGAGTGCGGGACATGCCGGCGAGCATCGCACGCGCGGGCGGCCCGGCGCAGGCCTGTCGCGGGGACGCTAGGGTCGTGCCGTGGCTGACTTCATCGGCGACGACCTGAAGGACGCGCGGTTCGAGCGGGTCAACCTGGCCGGCGCGCGGTTGCACCGCGTCGACTTCACCGGCGCGCAGTTCCGGTCCTGCGACCTGACCGCAACCGAGTTCCGCAGCATCGACATGAACGGCGTCCGGATGCGCGGCGTTGAGATGGCCGATGTCGAGATCTACGGCGAGATCGGGCGGCTGAGCATCAACGGCGTGGAGGTCCGTGACCTGGTCAACGCCGAGCTCGATCGGCGCTACCCGGACCGGGTGAAGATGCGGCCCGCCGACGCGGCCGGATTCCGGGAGGCGTGGGACGTCGTCGAACGGTTGTGGGCCGGCACCGTGGCCCGGGCCCGCGGTCTGCCGCCCGAGCAGCTGCACGAGTCGGTCGACGGCGAATGGTCGTTCATCCAGACCCTCCGGCATCTGGCGTTCGCCACCGACTCGTGGGTCAGGCGGGCATTGCTGGGCGATCCGGCACCGTGGGACCCGCTCGACCTGCCCTGGGACGAGATGGAGGACATCCCCGGCGTCCCGCGTGACCGCGAGGCCCGGCCGTCGCTTGAGGTGGCGCTGGCGCTGCGCCATGACCGCATGGCCACCGTCCGGCAGGTCGTCGACACTCTGACCGACGAGTCCCTGGCCGGCGACACCACGCCGGTTGATGCGCCAGGCTGGCCGGAGCCCATCAGCTTTCCGGTACGCGAATGCCTGCTCGTCGTGCTCAACGAGGAGTGGGAGCACCGGCTCTACGCCGAGCGGGATCTCGGCGTTCTGATCAGCCGCGGATCGTAGCGGCGCCGTGCATATCGCCGTGAACGGCACCCGGCTGTGGTTCGACGTCGACGGCTGCGCACTGGTGCCCGATGGCTCAGGAATGTGTCGGCGTCCCACGATCGTGCTCGTCCACGGTGGACCGGGCAGCTACGACCACTCCTACTTCAAGCCGCACTTCTCGCGGCTGACGCAGCTGGCGCAGGTGATCTACCTCGACCTGCGCGATCATGGCCGCTCGGCGCGTCATGACCCAGCACTGTGGAGCTTCGAGGTGTGCGCCGATGACTTGCGCGCGTTCTGCGACGCCATCGGTGTCGAGCGTCCGGTGGTGCTCGGTCATTCGATGGGCGGCTTCGTGGTCATGTTGTACGGTGCCCGTCATCCCGGCCATGCGAGCGGATTGATCTTACAGTCGACGATGGCCCGGTTCGACCTGGGTCGCCTGGTCGACGGGTTCCGGGCCATGGGCGGAGACGAGGTGGCTGAGCTCGCGCGCCGACACTATGGTGGCGATCCGGTCAGCGACCCCGACTGGGCGCGGGTGTTCGCGGCGTTCGGGCCGAACGTGCCCGACCCGGCCGCCCTGGCTCGACGCGTCCGCAACCTCGACGTGGCCGGGCCGGGGATGCGGCTGCTGCGCCGGCTCGACATCGTCGATGAGCTCGCCCGCATCACCTGCCCCACCCTGGTCTGTGTGGGTCAGCGGGATGGCGTCACCCCTGAGCCGGCCGCCCGCGAGATCGTCGACGCGCTACCACCCGGGCTCGGTCAGCTGGCGGTGATCGCGGAGGCCGGCCACTTCACCTGGCTCGACCGCCCCGGCGACTACTGGTCGACGATCACCGCGTTCCTCAGCCACACGGCGCCATGACGGACGAGGGGAAGGCGCCGCCCGGCCCGGCATTCGCGGCCGGCGCGGCATTCGCCCGGCTGGGCCGGTTCTCCTACCGCCACCGCTGGTGGGTCCTGGGCGCTTGGGCCGTCATCCTGATTGCGGGTATCGGGTTCGGCGGGCAGCTCTTCGACCGCCTGCGCACCGTTGACAGCCTGCGTCCCGACGCCGAGTCTGTCGTAGCCGAGCGGCGGGTCAAGGCGCTGGTGGCCGACGGCCCGGTGGTCTACGCCGTGGTGTCCGGGCGAGATGTCTTCGACCCGGCGCTGGTTGAGAACGTGACGCGGGTGGCCCAGCAGATCGCCACGATTCCCGGCGTGATCGACGTCGACTCGCTTTACACCAGCCCCGGCGGGCGTATCGGCACCGACAACGCCAGCACGCTGGTCACCGTCGAGCTGGCCGAAGACCTCCCCGACGCGGCCCTGGAGGCGACCGAGGACAGGGTCCGCGCGGCGCTGGCGGGCATCGATGC
>JBLNGJ010000262.1:0-7717 GCA_050264675.1 Micromonosporaceae bacterium | reverse complement strand
GCAGCACGGCCACATACGCATCGGCGGTCGCGGCGCACAGCCACCGGGCCGCCTGCAGCAGGATGGCCAGCGGCGCCGCGATCGCCTCGAGCACCGGGCCGCCGATGGTCGCGGTGAGGTCGCGCACACACTCCTCCACCACGAGCGTGCGCCCCGCGTACATCTGCCCGGCCCGACGCTGCGGCAGCTGGCCGGTCAGCTCCGAGAACGTCTCGTCGAGGGCGCCGAGCGCGGCCTTGAGCCGGTCCGGGTCGCCGCCCTTGACCGCGTCCCGCGCGAAGCGCAGTCGCTCCAGCCCGGCCCGGGCCTGTTGTCGGGCCTCTGCGTCGCCGATGGTCCCCAACCGCTGGGCCAGGATCTGCTCGGCCTGCATGCGCACCGGCAGGTCCAAATCCCATCGCACGAGGGCGCGCTCGGCCAACTGGGCCAACAGGATCAGGGCGTCGTCGGTCGTACGCAACGGCGAGCCGGGCTCGGCCACGGCGGCCGCGGCCACGTCGATGGCCGGCCGGCGTCCGTCGCACTGCGCGAGCAGGGTCGCCTCGGCGGCCGAGAGCGGTAGTGGCGGCTGGGCGATCCGGATCAGGCTGCGCCCCTGCAGACACAGATAGGGCGCGATGGACGGAGCGAGCCACGGTTTGACTCGGGGATCCGCGGCGACCGCGTCGGCGTAGGCGGCCAGCGCCCAGTACTCGAAGAAGACCTGTCGGTCCCGCACGAGCTGAGCGCCGGGCCGGGCCACGATGGCCGGGCCGTCCGGATCGAGGTCGATCCAGACCGACGGACCGAAGAAGCCCACCGTCTCGTTCTTGGCGCAATATCGCTGCCAGTACTGGGCGACCATCTCCTCGCGCTGACGCCGCTTGGAGTTGCGCGCCGCCACCGGCCCCTGCTTGCGGATGCCGTCCACCGCGTACAACGCGTTGCGGTTCTGCCAGGTCACGGCCTCGCGAAAGCGGGGATCTTCGGTGATCGCCCAGATCTCCCGGCTGACCCGGGCCGCGGCGGCGGCGTATGCCTCGGCGAACGCGCCCGGGTCGTGCTCGGGTGAATCGGCGACGGCCGCCAGATCCGGACAGGCCAGGCGGGTCAGGCCGGTGGCCGGGAAGCCGGTGGTCCGCAACAACGCCCGACGCCAGACGAACCACTCCGTGCCCGGCAGGGGGAGCCGGTGTTCGGCGGGCGCGATCTCGAGGAAGTCGCGGGTGATCCGATCGCGCAGCCGAGCGACGTCGCTGATCAGGAAGAAATGGTCGCCCGGCACCGCATGCAGTTGAAACCCGGCACTGGTATGCCGCGCCCACCCCTCCATCTGTCCAGGTTGGACGAGACGGTCGGCCAGTCCGGCGAAGGCGACGATCGGCACGGGGAGCGGGTCCTCCTCGTGGCAGCGATATTGATCGAGCCAGGCGAAGTCGGCTCGCAGCACGGGCATCAGTAGCTCGCGCAGCTCGGGGTGGTCGAGCACGCCAGCCGGAGTGCCACCAAACTCCTCCAGCCCGGGGATGAACTCGTCGTCGGGGAGGCGGGCGATGCGGACGACGAAACTGTCCACCACGTCGGGCGGGTAGCAGCCGCCGACGTAGAGCCGCACCGGCAACGGTGAACCGCTCCGGCGCAGCGCTCGGATCACGTCGAAGCCGAGCCGAGCGCCCATGCTGTGGCCGTAGATCGCAAACGGACGGTCAGCCCGCCGCGCGATGGCGCGGGCAACACTGTCGGCGTCGAAGGTGGGCGCCTCGGCGATGCGGTTCTCCCGACCCGGCAACTGGATGGGCTGCACGTCGATCGCCGCTGGAAACGCTCGTCGCCACCCGCGAAAGGCGCTCGCGCCCGCCCCGGCGTAGGGCAGGCAGAACAGGATGCTCCTGGCGTCAGGTCGCGCCGGAGCGAGGAACAGCTTCCCGTGTTCGTCGATCATGGAATCGACTTGCCGTCGCGGTGTCGAAGGTGTGACGCTGGGTGATCGGTCGGTTCGCGAAGACGCATCGGTGATGGGCTCCAGGGGGCCGTCATGGGCAGCCGCGCCAGCGGATCCTCGTGGCGGGGCCGGCGAAGCGGGCGCCTGGAGAGGCTATTTGACATACGTGGCCAGGGAAAATTCGATGGCGGGCGGGCGCCTGGGCCGAGTCGTGCCTAGTCACGCAGCGTGAGAACAACGGATGACTCATGAATTGCGGTCAAAGTTGACTCATCGTCGCCGGACATTCTCTGACTACAGGGTGAAAGTGCCCTAAGTCAGCTCAATCGATGTCACACGACGTGGCCCAACGTGTCAAATAGCCGACACACGGTATGTGTACTGAACGCTGCGCAATTTCACAACCACCTAAAACCGGTGCGAGAGCGGGTGAACCAGTTGCATCAGCCGACCAGCCGACCAGCCGACCAGCCGATCGCCTCGCACCAGAACCGGGCCAGGAACGCACCCGGGTGCCGGCCCGACCCAAACCCAGGCGCGGCGGGCGAGCAGCGGAGCGGGCCGTGCTGGAGCAACGCACCATGGCTGTCATACCCCGTCCGTACGGCCCCCCTATGCCAAGTGGCGAACACGAGTCGCCGATCGCTTTGGTGGGGCTCGACCCGAACCTGGTGACCTGGCTGCTCGTGCACCTGTTCGGCGGCAAGGTTCCGGACTAACACCACGCCCGGGCCCAGCCCACCGATGTGAGGGTGCTGGTGCGACGCACGTACCACGCCGACGGAATGCTGCTCTACTGCGACGCAGTCGACCGGCCGGTGCTTGCGGCGGTGCTGGAGGGGCGGCGCGGCTGGGATCCGAGCAAGCGGTGGACATGGAAGCTCTACGTGGCCCAGCTCGAGGCCGAACTGACGGTCAACGCGGCGCGGGAGACATTCATGAGCACCACCATCGGCTCCGAATATCGCAGTGAGCTGCTGCGCGAGGTCGATGCTCAGGGCGAGGCCCGAGGCGAGGCCAGGGGCGAGGGCCGGGCGGTGCTTACGGTGCTCGACGCCCGCGGCGTTACGGTGTCTGAGGCCGTTCGCGAGCAGATCCTCGCCTGCACCGACCTGGCCCAGCTCGACCCGTAGGCACCTCGCAACCGCCTCAGCGACGCCAACGTATCGGCAGGTGCTTGACGCCACGCTGGAACGTCGAGCGCAGGAAAGCCGGCTGGCCGGCGTACTCGATCAGCGACGTGCGAGCGAGAATCTCGGCGAAGAGCGCCTTCATCTGAACCCGGGCCAGATGCGCGCCGAGGCAGAAATGCGGACCGTGGCCGAACGTCAGGTGCGGGTTCGGGTGCCGACCCGGATCGAACCGGTCCGGGTCGGCGAACACCGCCTCGTCGCGATTGGCGGACGCGAACGACACCACGATCTTGTCACCGGCCCTGACCCGTACACCGCCGATCGTCGCATCGACCGTCGCGGTACGCCGGAAGAGCATCACCGGCGTCCACCATCGCAGCATCTCCTCCACCGCGACGTCCAGCCGGTCCGGCCGGGCCCGTAGCCGGTCCTGCGCTGCCGGATGCTCAAGCAGCGCGATCATGCCGCCGGGCAGGCCGTTGCGCAGTGTCTCGTTGCCGGCCACGCTGAACAGCCAGAACAGGGTCTCGAACTCGGTCACCGACACCCGACCGTCCACGTCGTCCAGCTGCGCCAGCAGGACCGACATCACGTCCGGGCCGGGCCGGCGGCGCTTCTCCTCGGCGAGCAGGTGCGCGTAGGCGTACAGGTCGGGCATGCCTTCCCGGGTGCGCGGGTCGGGCATCCGGCCATCGGCGTCGGGACCCGGGCGCAGCATCAGCGCCTGACGGGCCAGTTCGGTGCCTCCGGTCGGGTCGAACTGGGCCGAGACCGCGTAGTCCGGATCCTGATAGCCGATGACCCGGTTGGACCAGTCGAACAGCAGCCAGCGGTCAGACTCGGGGACGCCGAGCACATCGGCCAGTGTCAGCAACGGCAGGTCCGCGGCGATCTCGGTGGCGAAGTCGCTCTCGCCGTCGCCGGCGCTGAGTGCCCGGTCGACCAGCGCCGCGGCGTTGACCCGAATGCCGGCCTCGAGCGCAGCGACCGCCCGGGGAGTAAACGAGCGGGTCAGCAGCCGTCGCAGCCGGCCGTGCTCCGGCGGGTCCTGGTTCAGCATCATCTGCCGCACGAACGCGAGCGCCGCCGGGTTCGCCGGATCGCGTACCTGGGTGCCACCGCGCCAGGACGAGTACACCTCAGGCTCGCGCAGCACGGTCATCACGTCGGCGTGCCGAAGAACCAGCCAGAAGCCCGGGCCACCCGGCCAACCGCCCACCGGCGGCTCGTCCACCCAGACCACCGGCGACTCCCGCCGCAACCGGGCGAGCAGCCCGTAGGGCACACCCGAGAGATAGGTGTCCGGGTCGACCAGGGCCAGCGTCGGCGACGCCATGACATCAGAGTCTGGCAGAAGCCGAAAATGGCCGGATCGGTGTACGAGGGCACTGGACCTCACGCGGCCGGGCTGTGGCACGTTGGTCGGTTGTGAGCCTGCCACCGTTTGATGACGTCGTGACCGCGCATGGCCCGGTCGTGCTGCGGGTGTGCCGGGCGCTGTTGCCGTTGCCGGACGCCGAGGATGCCGCGGCCGACGCCTTTCTCGCCGCGCTCGAGGCGTACCCGAGGCTGCGGCCCGGCAGCGACATCAAGGCGTGGTTGGTGACCATCGCGCACCGCAAGGCGGTCGATGTCCTGCGCCGCCGGGCCCGCCACGCTGTGCCGGTCGCCGACGTGCCGGAGGGACCCGGCGCGGTGGCGCCAGATGTGCCGGACGAGCGGCTGTGGCGGGCGGTCCGAGCGCTGCCGGACAAGCAGCGCCACGCGGTGGCGTACCACTATGTCGCCGATCTGGCCTACGCCGACCTCGCCGCCATCATGGGCATCACCGAGGCCGCGGCCCGCCGGAATGCGGCCGATGGCATCAAGGCGCTGCGGCGCGTGTACGCGTCGGTGACCGACTAACCATCACCCTGCCGATTCAGGAGAGGACGCCGTGAACGAGCTCGAACACCTGCTCGCCGGCTCCACCGACCGGACCGATCCGGCCGTGGAGCGGCTGCGAGCCCAACTCACCCGGCGCGCCCAGGAGCACAACCTCCTCGACGTCGCCTACCGAACCGTCGATCTGCCGGTGGGGCCGCTGCTGCTGGCCGCGACGCCGGTCGGGCTGGTCCGGGTCGCGTACTCCCGCGAGAACCATGACGACGTGCTGGCGGCCCTGGCCCGGCACATCAGCCCACGGATTCTGCTGGCACCGTCGCGGTTGGACGACGCCGCCCGCCAACTCGAGGACTACTTCGCCCATCGCCGCCACGGCTTCGACCTGCCGTTGGACCTGCGGCTGGCCCGCGGGTTCCGCCGCACCGTGCTGGAGCACCTGCCGGAGGTGGGCTATGGCCGTACGGTCAGCTACGCCCAGCTCGCCGCCGAGGTGGGCAACCCCAGGGCGGTGCGGGCCGTCGGCACCGCCTGTGCCAGCAACCCGCTGCCGTTGGTCATCCCCTGTCACCGCGTCGTGCGCAGCGACGGTACGCCCGGCGAATACGTCGGCGGGGCTGACATCAAGCGCCGGCTGCTCGACCTCGAAGAGTCCGGGTGACCTCACGCGAGACACCACCCAGGCGTTAGCGGAGTGAAGCACAGTCCACACCCGTCACCGGAGGCAGACCGTGAAGCGCGTCCTCAACCCCAAGATGCTCTACTTCGGCACTCCCGTCGTGCTCATCAGCTCGCTCAACGCCGACGGCACGACGAACATCGCGCCCATGTCGTCGGCCTGGTGGGTGGGCCAGAGCGCCATGCTGGGGATGAGCGTGAACTCACAGACGGTCCGCAACCTGGAACAGCGGCCGGCCTGCGTGCTGAACCTGGTGGACGCGACGATGGTCGACGCGATCGACCGGCTCGCCCTGCTCACCGGCCGGCCCGACGTGCCCGAGTACAAACGTGACCGCGGATACACCTACCAGCCGGACAAGTTCACCGCGGCCGGGTTGACCCCGGTCTCCTTCGGTGCGGACGTGCCCCGCGGCGTGGCCGAGAGCCTCGTTCAGATGGAGGGTGTGGTGCGCACCATCCACGCCATCGACGACGCCGACTCCGGGCTGCGGGCGCTCGAAGTCTCGGTGCTGCGCACCCACGTCGAGGAGGGCCTGCTGATGGCCGACCACCCGAAGTACATCGACCCGCTGAGCTGGGACCCGCTGTTCATGAAGTTCACCGAGTACTTCTCCGGCGCCACATTGTCCCGGCCGTCGTCATTGGCTCGGGGCTGGGACATGCCCGCGCTGCCCGAGGCTGACCTTGCCCAGTGTGGACTGTGAATTCTTGAGCTCGTCGACGACTCGCGCGCCGCTGCTCGAGCACCTGGAGCTCGCGCCGGAACGCTGCTATCTCGATTCGTTACGGATGACGAGGATGGCGATGTCGTCCTGGGGCCGCGTGGGAGAGAACGCGATGGCCGTGTTCTTCAGCTGCGTGGCCACGACGCTGGCCGGGTAGCCGGCCAGCGGTGCGAGCGTTTCCTGCAGACGCACCAGGCCGAACAGTTCCCGCCCGTTGCGGCGCTCGGTGACACCGTCGGTGTAGAGCACCAGCGCTTCGTCGGCCATCAGCCGTATCTCGGTCGCCGGGCAGCGGATGGTTTCGAGCAGGCCGAGCACCGTACCGAGGGACCCCACAAAGTTCGCACCCTGACCCCGCGAGATGAGCACCGCGCGGTCGTGGCCGGCGAGATGCAGCACGACCCGCAGCTGGCCGTCGAGGTCGCGCTCGAGGATCGCCAGCACGAGCGTGCAGTACAAGCCGCCGGCCCGGGCAGCCAGCGTGCGGTTGAGCACCGAGAGCACGTGCAGCACCGGCCGGCCGTCGCCCACGAGCGCCCGCAGCACATCGCGCACGAGTCCGGTGACGACGGCCGCCTCGACGCCCTTTCCGGAGACATCGCCGACCACGAGCAGCCATCGACCATCCGACATCTGCATGACATCGTAGAAGTCGCCGCCGACGTCGATCTGCTCATCGGTCGGGGAGTATTCGGCCGCCAGATCGATGCCGGCGACGACCGGCAGCAGCGGCGGCAGCAGCGAGCGCTGCAGGACGTGGGCAATCTGCTGACGCTCCACATAGATGCGGGCGTTGTCCAGGGCGAGCGCCGCCCGCCGGGCGATCTCCTCGAGCATCGCGGCGTCCTCGGCGCTCTGCCGCCCCCCGTGGCCGCCGGCGGTGATCACCCCGACGAGTTGATCGCGGGCGGTGAGCGGGATGGCGTACCCCTCGAGCCAGCCGTCAATGACCACCGGCGATGCGCCGCGGGTCGTAGGCAGCCGGCTCAGCGACTGCAGCGTCGCGCCGGACTCCAGGGCGGTCGACAGCGGATGGTTGCGGCTCTCGTCAACATGGGTCGCGGCGGCCAGCGAGAGCGCACCGTCCTTGCCGGCCAGATGCAGCGCGCACCACTGACCGATCCTAGGCACGACCAGGCGCGGGATCAGGGCCGCGGTGAGGGCGCGGTCGAGCGAGTGGCCCAACATGGTGTCGACGTCGGCCAGATAAGCCAGCCAGGCGTTGCGCGCCTGATCGACCTGGCGCAACCGATGGGCCTCCAGGTGGGCGCTCATCCGGTCGGCGACGAGCGCGGCGAGCGTGCCCGAAACCTCATTGTCCGCTGTGGAGACCACGAGCTCGCCCGACCACGGGCGTCCCAGCGCGAGCGGCAGAC
>JBLNGJ010000261.1:0-3692 GCA_050264675.1 Micromonosporaceae bacterium | reverse complement strand
CATCCGGGCCTGCGCGCGCTGGCGCCCCAGGCGGCGGGCGAGCCAGCCGGGGCGTGGTGTCTCCACGACCCCCTCTACGCCGTCGCCGTGCTCGCCGGCGTCGTGCCCGGCCGCGACCGCGCGCACCATGCCGATCACGGCGGTTGCATCCGACCGCCGGAACGTGACCCAACCCGCCTCCGCTCCGGCGCTCACCGCTCCGGCATCCGCCGCACTCTCCACCCGCACGGCGCCATGGTGCCAGCGCCGGCCCGACCGCGCTGTCCCCCGCGCGCGCCCCGCCCCGACCTCCCTCCCTCTCCCGTCCCCCCTTGTGGATCTTGGATGATTTGCGGGCCTCCAGGCCCGCAAATCATCCAAGATCTGCGGGGATTCTGGCGGGATAGAGTGGGTTGGGCCAGCGACAGGAGGCATGACGGTGGAGTACACGCGGTTGGGCCGGACCGGCCTGAAGGTCTCCCGCATCTGCCTCGGCATGATGAGCTACGGCGACCCGGCCTGGCGCCAGTGGGTGCTTGGTGAGGAGGAGGCGAAGCCGTTCGTCGCGCGGGCGGTCGAGCTGGGCATCAACTTCTTCGACACCGCCGATGTGTACTCGCTCGGGGTCAGTGAGGAGATCACCGGACGGCTGCTGCGGCGTACCTTCCGCAACCGTGAGGACTTCGTGCTCGCCACCAAGGTGTTCAACCCGATGGGCGAGGGTCCCAACGACGGTGGCCTGTCGCGCAAGCATGTGCTCGCCGGCATCGACGCCTCGTTGCGCCGGCTCGGGGTGGAGTACGTCGACCTTTATCAGATCCACCGCTGGGACCCGCACACGCCGATCGAGGAGACGATGGCGGCCCTGCACGACGTGGTTCGGGCCGGCAAGGCGCGGTATCTGGGCGCGTCGAGCATGTACGCCTGGCAGTTCGCCACCGCCCAGCACGCCGCCCGCAGCGGCGGGCTGACGCCGTTCGTGTCCATGCAGAACCACTACAACCTGGTCTACCGCGAGGAAGAGCGGGAGATGATCCCGTTCTGTGTCGACCAGGGCGTCGGCGTCATCCCGTGGAGCCCGCTCGCCCGCGGCCTGCTCGCCGGCAGCCGGGGCCGCGGCGGTGCCCGCCACACCACCCGCGCCTCCAGCGACCCGTTCGGCGACAGCCTCTACGAGGAGAGCGACTTCGACGTGGTCGACCGGGTGGTCGCGGTCGCCGGTGAGCGGGGCATCGCCCCGGCCCAGGTGGCGCTGGCCTGGCTGCTCCGCCGTCCCGGTGTCACCGCACCCATCATCGGCGCCACTCGGCTGTCGCATGTGGACGATGCCGTGGCCGCCGTCGACGTGCAGCTCACTGACACCGAAGTAAAGGCGCTCGAGGAGCCCTACCGGCCCCATCCCGTGCGTGGCCACTGAGGACGGTGCCAACCGTAGGTCAGGTTTGACAGCCGGGTAGGTTGCCGACGCGCCGCGTCGTGGCCATGATGGCCGGCGACAGATCGATCACCAGCTGGTACGGCGAGTCGTAGTACTGCGGCACGGTCACCCGGATGGCGAGCTCCCGGTCCATCGGCGTCCACACGGTCGAGTCGGGTGTCTGGGTGGCGTGCCAGCACACGCCCGAGGCGGGGAAGACCTGGTCGACCGGTCCGGGCGTCGGCACCGGGCCGCCGCAGGCGAGCAGCACCGCCGGATCACCGAACGCCGCGTTCTGCTCCGCCCCGGCGGTGACCGGGCGGCGCGGCAGGGCCACTCCACCGATCGCCGCCGGCAGGTGCGCGACCAGGTCCCGACACGTCGCCGCGTCCCGGTCGGTGAGCGTCGGCGCCTCCATCGGGACGGGGGTCGGGTTGGCCGGCTGGGCCGACGCGCGGTTCCACGATTCGGGTCGGGGAGGCGGCGATCCGGACGGCGCCCGGCTCAGCACCGCGAACGCCACTACGCCAGCGACCAGGGCGACCGGGATCGCGATGATCAGCGCGAGGGCAGTAGGAGATCGGGACGCGGGGCCGGCCACGCTCTCCGATGCTAGCCATCCGCGCCGATCATGAGATAGCGGACGCGACACGCCGCCGACAAGGAACGTAAGTTCATGATCGGCGGAATTTAGGAGTCACCGCCGGTCTCGCCGACGGGAGCGGCGCTCACGTCGTCGATGGCGTACTTGCGGAAGGCTTCGGCGGCGATATCGGCCCGGACCGCACCGCCCGCGGCGAGCTGCCGCAGGGTGGCGACCACAATGGACTCGGCGTCGACGTGGAAATGCCGTCGCAGGGCGTGGCGGGTGTCGGAGAGCCCGAACCCGTCGGTGCCGAGCGAGGTGTAGGCGCCGGGAACCCAGCGGGCGATCAGGTCGGGCACCGCCCGCATGAAGTCCGAGACGGCGACGACCGGACCCTCGGCGTCCGCCAGCGCCTGGGTCACGTAGGGCACCCGCGGCTCGGCCTCGGGGTGGGTCAGGTTCCACTCCTCGGTCTGGATGGCGTCGCGGCGCAACTCCGTGAAGGATGTGGCGGACCACACGTCGGCGGCCACGCCCCAGTCCTGTGCCAGCAGCGTTTGCGCCTTGAGCGCCCACTGCATGCCGGTGCCGGCGGCGAGAACATGCGCCCGGGGTGCCGGTTCGCCGCTGGTTGTCTGCACCGCCGCCGCCGGCGCGTACCGGTAGAGGCCCTTGAGCAGCCCGGCCACGTCGAGGCCGGCCGGTTCGGCCGGCTGGTAGATCGGTTCGTTGTAGACAGTCAGGTAGTAGAAGATGTCCTCCGGCCGCTCCCCGTACATCCGGTGCAGGCCGTCCTCGACGATGTAGGCGATCTCGAAGGCGAAGGCCGGGTCGTAGGCCACGACCGCCGGGTTGGTCGCCGCGATCAGGTGCGAGTGCCCGTCCTCGTGCTGCAGGCCTTCGCCGTTGAGCGTGGTCCGCCCGGCGGTGGCGCCGAGCAGGAAGCCACGGGCCATCTGGTCGGCCGCCGCCCACAGGCCGTCGGCGGTGCGCTGGAACCCGAACATCGAGTAGAAGATGTAGAGCGGGATCATCGGCTCGTTGTGGGTCGCGTAGGCGGTGCCGGCGGCGGTGAACGAGGCGACCGAGCCGGCCTCGTTGATGCCCTCGTGCAGGATCTGGCCGGTCTGCGACTCCCGGTAGGAGAGGAACAGCTCGCGGTCGACCGGCGTGTAGTTCTGCCCGTGCGGCGAGTAGATCTTCGCGGTCGGGAAGAGCGAGTCCATACCGAAGGTGCGGGCCTCGTCCGGGATGATCGGCACCCAGCGGTTGGCCAGGCCCAGCCGGTCGTCCTTGCCGGCCTTCATCAGATCCTTGAGCAGGCGCACAAACGCCATCGTGGTGGCGACCTTCTGCTTGCCCGAGCCGCGCTTGATGTCGCCGAAGGCCGCGCGGTCCGGGATGTGCAGCGAGATCGTGGTGGTGCGCCGGCTGGGCAGGTAGCCGCCCAGCGCGCGGCGCCGCTCGTGCATGTAGGTCATCTCGTCCGAGCCCTTGCCCGGGTGGTAGTAGGGCGGCTGGTACGGGTCAGCCTCGAGCGCCGAGTCGGGGATGTCGAGGTAGAGCCGGTCCCGGAACGTCTTCAGGTCGGCCAGCGTGAGCTTCTTCATCTGGTGGGTCGCGTTGCGACCCTCGAAGCTCGAGCCCAGCGTCCACCCCTTGATGGTCTTGGCGAGGATGACCGTCGGCTGACCGGTGTGCTCGCTCGCC
>JBLNGJ010000260.1:0-2625 GCA_050264675.1 Micromonosporaceae bacterium | reverse complement strand
GTCACCGCGCAGGGTCAGCAGCAGATCGTTGCGCTCGATGCGCACCGGCAGGTGGAACATCGGCTTGCGCACGTGCGGGTTGGCCGGGTGCACGTCGGTCGGGGCCGGCTGCGCCTCCTCGAGCACGAACCGGGACGTGTCGGCGAGCAGCCGTGGCATGTGCAGGGCGAGGAGTCCGGGCGGCAGCCGGCGGAAGTAGGGCAGGCCGTAGGCGAGGTGCACGAAGACGCCGTCCGGGCGCCACGGGTACGCCTGCTCGATCGTGGCCAGCGCCTCCGCCAGCCCCGCGCGATCGGCGGCGGTGGGTGAGCGGGTCAGCTGGGCGGTGGCGAAGACGGTGTGGATCGGCCCGAAGCGCACCGGCACCCCGTCGAGCACGATCGGCGGGTCGACGAACGGGTCCAGATCGAACTGCACGTCGCTCGGGGCGCCTTCGGCCCGGCGCTGCGCCCGCAACGGCACCCACGCCAGCCGCTCCAGCTCGGCCAGCGTGCCCAGGGCGGTGTGGAGCCCACGCTGCACGCGTACTCCCGGTGTCGTCAAGGCACGACCAATAGAACACAGCAAATACCTTGCCGGCCCCGCACGCCAGATCAAACGACCCCTGGGGGTTCCGGATGGACGATACCCATCCGGTACGCGATGGTCAGCGCGCCGGCCCGGTTGCGTGCGCCCAGCTTGCGGAAGAGCCGAGCCTGGGTGTTCTCCACCGTCTTGGTGGCGATGCCGAGAGTCCGGGCGGTCTGCCGCACGGTGTGGCCCTGCGAGATCGAGTCGAGAATCTCCCGCTCGCGCGGGGTCAGCTCGGGTACGCCGCTGGTCGGGTGCTCAGGCCCGCGGGTGACCAGTTCGGTGAGCTCGGTCAGGTGGGCCCGGCTCATCGCGGCGTAACCGCGGGCGACCAGGGCGAGCACACCGGCCAGCTGGTCCGGGACCTCGGCCGCGGCCAGCACGGCCTGGGCGCCGTGCCGCAGCGAGTCGAGCAGCGCGCCCCGGTCCGGCGCGGCCGACCAGACCACCACCGGCGCCGCCGACGGCGGGGCCCAGTCGGCCGGGCCCGGATCGACGAGGACCGTTGTCACCGGCCCCAGCGACCCGTCCGCGGCGACCTCGCCCGGGTCCGGCGTCATGAACGGCAGGCCCGACTCGGCCAGGGCCTGCACGACCAGGTCCCGGGCGAGTCCGGCCGGGCCGTGCACCAGCACGATCGGGGCGCCTTCGGCGGGTGGGCCGGTCGGCAGCGCCGACGCGTCGATCGTGGGTGTGTCGATGAGCCCGAGCGAGGTGGCTCGGGAGACCGCGTGACTCGCGCTACCCACACCGAGCTTGGTGTAGATGTGGCGCTTGTGGTTCTCCACCGTGCGGGGGCTGATCCGCAGCGAGTCGGCGATCTCGGGCACGCTGCTGCCCGTACCGAGCAGCGACATGATCTGCATCTCGCGGTCGGTGAGCGCGGCGGTCGGTGAAGCAGTCCGGCCGCCCAGCTCACCGGGCGCCCGCATCGCCTGGACCACCGCGTCGAGCCCCTGCGAGCTGGGCACCAGCGCGGTGATGCCGGCCTGCACGGCGGCGCTGAAGGTGAGCGGGCTGATCTCGGTGTACGCGATGACGATTTCGGTGGCCGGGTTCGCCTCCCGTACACCGCGCAGCGCCTCGATGATTTCCATGCTGAGCGTCGGGGCCTCGACCAGCACCACGGCCGGCCGGCGCAGCGAGCAGAGCCCGGCCAGACCGGCCACCCCGGCCGCCTCACCGACCACATCGAAGTCGGGGCGGCTGGCCAGGTAGGCACAGAGCGCGTCGCGCATCAGCCGCCGGTGCGACAGCACCACCACACCGACCGACCTGCTCGCTCGTATCGACGTGCTCGATCCTATCGATCGACTCGGTCGTACCGAGGTGTTGGACATCGCGGTGACCAGCTCTTCGTTCGCGGCCGCGGGGCTTCGCTCCTCGAGCTCACGGCTCCCCAGGATCTGCCTCGATGGCCGAACGGGCACCGAAACAGTGGGCAGAAGCATAAGACACGTGCAGATGCGTTTCCAGGTTCACGCCAGTTCGTACGCCTCCGGCGGTGGGCAGACGCACACGAGGTGACGGTCGCCGTACGCGCCGTCGATGCGGCGCACCGGGGGCCAGTACTTGGCCGCGGGTCGCACGCCGGCCGGGTAGGCGGCCACCGAACGCGGGTACGGATGCTCCCATTCGTCGGCGCTGACCATCGCGGCGGTGTGCGGCGCGTTCACCAGAGGGTTGTCCCGCTCCGGCCAGGTGCCGGCGGTAACCGCTTCGATCTCCTGGCGGATTTCGATCATCGCGTCCACGAACCGGTCCAGCTCGACCAGGTCCTCCGACTCGGTCGGCTCCACCATCAGCGTGCCGGCGACCGGGAACGACATGGTCGGGGCGTGGAACCCGTAGTCGATCAGGCGCTTGGCCACATCGTCCACGGTGATCCCGGTGGCCTTGGTGATCGGACGCAGGTCGAGGATGCACTCGTGGGCGACCAGGCCCTTGTTGCCCGTGTACAGCACGGGGTAGTGCTCGCCCAGCCGGGCGGCGACGTAGTTGGCCGCCAGCACCGCGGCGCCGGTCGCGCGCATCAGGCCGTCGGGGCCCATCATC
>JBLNGJ010000259.1:0-3821 GCA_050264675.1 Micromonosporaceae bacterium | reverse complement strand
CGGACCGCAGCAGCGCATCCGGCGCCGCCCCTGGCCGGCGCGGCTCGGCCAGGGCCTGCTCGCCGCCGTCCAGGGGCGGCGGATGGTGCTGGCCAACATTGACCCGCTCGTCACCGCGCTCTACCGGGCCGGTGGGCGGCTGTTATTCACCCGGGTGATGGCCGTCCTCATGACCGCGGTCGCGGCCATCGGTCTGGTCGCGTTCGGCTGGCAGTGGTGGACCGGCGAGCAGTCGGTCTTCCTCACCGACGACTCCTACGCCAAGGGCGCGGCTGTCCTTCTTGGACTCAACGTGCTCGCCCTCGCCGCCCACGAGCTGGGCCACGCCCTGGCGGCCAAGCACGCCGGCCGCCGCGTGCCGGCCGCCGGGTTCCTCGTCTACTTCGGCATCCCGTCGGTCTTCGTGGACACCACCGACGTCTGGATGGCTGGCCGGCGCGCGCGCCTGCGAACCACGCTGGCCGGCCCAGCCGCCGGCCTCGTGCTGGCCGGCGCTTCGGCGCTGGTGGGCCTCGTCTTCCCCACGCTGGCGCCCTGGTGTTTCAAGCTGTCCTTCGCCTGGTACGTCAACGCGCTGTTCAACCTCAACCCGTTCCTCGCGCTGGACGGCTACTACCTGGTCATGGACTGGCTCGAGCTGCCCAACCTGCGCCCGCGTGGCCTGGCCTGGGTGGCCGCGCGAATCCGGCGCCGGCCGCTGCGATGGCGCGCGCTGGACCGCGAGGGCCGGTTGGTCGCCCTCTACGGCCTGCTCGCCGTCGGTTGGCTGGTGGTCGCGCTCAACCTCGGTTACCGCGTGTACGCCGACCGGGTCTGGGGGGTCACGCTCGGTCTGTGGCGGGCGGGCTGGGCGGCCCAGCTCCTGCTCGTCGTGCTGGTGGCCGCGTTGGCCGCGCCGGTCGTGTTCGTCCTCTGTGGATGGACGGTGAAGAAGCTCCGCCGGTTGCGGGAGCGTTTCGTCGAGCGGCGCCGCGACCGGGACGCGCCCCGGCGGCTGGACGCGCTGCGCCGATCCGGCCTGCGGGACCTGCCAGCCGCCGCGCTGGTCCAGTTGGCCGCGCAGGCCCGGTGGGTCCGGCCCCGTACCGGTGAACAGCTGGTCTTCGCCGGTGCCGCGCAACCCGAGCTCTTCACCGTGGTGGACGGTGCGCTCGAGGCCCGGGCTCCCGGCGATCCGGGCGGCACCGTGCGCGAGCGGGTCGGCGTCGGCGGGATCGTCGGCCTGGGCCCGGCGCTGACCGGCTCGCCCTCGCCACTGGCGTGGTACGCGGCCGGCACGCAGCTGCTCGCCATCCCGTCGTCGGCGGTGGCGGCGGCGGTTGGCCCCATCGGCGCCACCCTCGGCTCCGGCAGCGTGGTCGAGGCCGAGGCGCTGTTCACCGAGTCGCCGGCGTTGGCCGGCCTGCCCGCCGCGGACCGGCTGGGGTTGGCTGCCGCCGCGCAGCCGGTCAACCTGGCCCCGGATGCGCCGATCGAGCTGCGTGGACCCGACGACGCCATCGTCCTGGCCGCCGGCATCATCACCCTGCCGGCCGGTGACGACCTCGGGCGGGGCACGCTCATCGGCCCGGCCGGCGGGGACCACCCGGGTGCGGTCGCCCACGCCCGCACGCCGGTCCGCCTGTTCCGGGTGCCGGCGGTGAGCGGGGCGGCGCTGCTGCTCGGTGCGGCCGGCCCATCGACCGAGCCGATGAGCGCGGGCACGGCGCCGGTCTTCGGCGTGCACCCACCGCATGCCTATCCGCCCCTGGCGGTACCGCCGGGGCCACCGCAGCCCACCGGCGATGACAGCGTCGACCGGCGGTTCGAAAAGCGGCTGCGCTGGCTGCTCCTTCTCGTGCTGCTGCTGGGCTTCTTCCTGACCACGGCGAACCTGTTCATCGGCCCGCTCGCGTGGGGTGAGATGCCGGGTGACCATGCGCTGCTGCGGGTGCAGCGGGGGAGTGCGTCCGCGGTGGTGGACGGTCGGGCCATGGCGCTCGGCGTCGAGGATGCGGTCTACGTGAGCCGCGACGATACGATCGCCGTCGATCCACGCTCGCGCGCCCTGCTCACCTACCGGGGCGGGGCCAGCTCCATCCTGTGCGCCGGAACCGCGGTCACGGTCGGGCCGCTGGCCAGCGCCGGCCATCCGATCGAACCGACCGCGGTGCTCGCGCTCGATCAGGGCCTGGTGCTCACCGACTCGTTCACCCGCAGCGCGGCCGCGTTCGCCCCGCTCGCCGCGCGAATCACCAGCGCCGCCGGCGACGCCGTGAACGACGGCCCGGCCTGGTTCGCCGTCGCGCCGTGGGGCGTGATCGTCGCCGAAGGCGAGGTCAGCTTGGCCGGCCGCCCGCAGGCGCCGACCCACGCCCCGCTGGGTTGTGGCGACGGCGACGCAACCGTGGTACGCCCGTCGGCCACATCGTCGGTCCCGCCCGCGACGCCGAGCCCGACCCCGGCCCCGACGGTGAGCGCCGGGCCCACCGCGACGCCCACCACCACGTCGACGACGGCCCCGCCCACCACCACCCACCCAGCGCCCAGCACGGGCCCGCCGGCCGACACGACACCGCCGACCATCTCGGGCGTCCGTATCGTCGACGCGCGCGGGCTTCCCGGGCAGGTCATCTTCGAGGAGAAGTGCGGCTCACCGACGGTGGCATTTGTGATCGCCAACGTGACAGACAACGTTGGCGTCGCCGAGGTCCGGTTCGACTACACATTCGTGCGGGGAAACCATCCGGACGGCACGACGACGATGACACCCAGCACCGTCGGCGACTTTCGGGGCCAGCTCGGATCGTTCCCCTTCGACGATAAGAACAACGGCAACGGCGACCTGGTCGTGACAGTCAACGCCATCGACGCGGCCGGGAACCGTGCCAACCCTGTTCAGACAAGGATCGGTTTTGGCGACTGCTCCATCATCGGCTAGGAGACGACCGTGCTGTGTTGGTTCTGTGCAAAGGCGGCGCGGGGGATATGCCGGTTCTGCGGTCGCGGGGTCTGCGAGGACCACGCCCGTTTCGGCCCGTACCTGCTCGAGGTGCACCGCAGCGCCGCCCGGGACCGGACCGAGGGCCTCGTCGTCGAGGACGCGGTGCAGTGCGGCACCTGTAAGCCGCGCCCGCAGCCGGTGCCCATGCCCGAACTGGACTGACGGCGCAGCCCGCACTTGATCACCACGCTCAGGCACCCACCCGGCTTCGACCAAGGGGTGATCGCGGTCTGCCGTACGGATGTTCAGTTTCACTGCACATCGCTAAGGATCGTCGCGATCACCCTCCGGTCGACGCCCGTGGGCACAAACCGACACGCAAGATTCCCAGAGCACAGGCAGCGTTGGGGCACGGCGGTCGGGTGCGCCGGAGGGCTACGGTGGTCGCATGCGCGACTTCGATGTGGTGCTCGAACGGCTGCTCACCGAGGCCTCGTTCCAGCAGGAGCTCGCCGCGGACCCGACCGCCGCCCTCCATTCGTATGAGCTCACCGACGAGGAGCGGGCGATCCTGTACAGCCAGGTCGACGCCGGGCCCGGCGCCGACCACACGGTGGAGACGCGGGCGAACAAGTCCGGCGTGATCGGTCTGCTCGGTCCGGTGGCGGCAGCGTTCGGGGTGGCCGCCGGTGGCGGGCCTGCGCTGGGCGGGGCACCGCGCGCGAGCGAGTCGATCGGCGCGTCCGGCCACCACGAGGCCCTGGGCGCGGCGTCCCCGGCCCAGACCGTGGGCCAGGCGCCCCGCGGTGACTCGGCGTCGCTCGGCTCGGCACCGGTTCGCGCGTCGGACTACCACACCCGGGTCGACGTCGATGGCGACGGGACGTGGGACCGTCAC
>JBLNGJ010000258.1:0-6722 GCA_050264675.1 Micromonosporaceae bacterium | reverse complement strand
GGCCTCGGTGGCGGTGAAATGGGCCACACTGGTGGCCCATTCGAGCGCGTAGTCGCCCGTACCGCTGCCGATCTCGATCGGATCCTGGCCCAGGTACGGCCGGGCGAGATCGGCGAGCCAGCGCCGGTAGCGGTGCGCGTCGGAGAGGTCTTCCAGCACGTCGGACTGCAGGCGGCTGTCCCCGGTCACCTTGCCCACGCCGTAGACTCTCACACGGCCAACCGTCCTCAGGAAACCCTTCGGCCTTAGCACACCGCCAGCGGAGCCCGAGTGAAGCTTTCGATTCTCATGCCCGTCTATAACGAGAGGGGCCTCATCGCGGACGCCGTCAAGCAGGCGCTCGAGGTGGCCTACCCGTGTGAGATGGAGCTGGTGGTGGTCGATGACGGCAGCCGGGACGGCACGGCCGAGGTGCTCGCCGGGCTGGACGACCCCCGGGTCGCCGTGCACGTGCACCCGCGCAACCGGGGAAAGGGCGCGGCGGTGCAGACCGCTGCGGCCGTGGCGACCGGCGACTACATGGTGATCCTCGACGCCGACCTCGAGTACGACCCGCAGGACATCCCGCGGCTGCTCGAACCGGTGCTGGACGGGCGGGCCACCGTGGTCTACGGCAGCCGTACGTTCGGCAGCCACAGTGCCTACTCGTTCTGGTACGTGATGGGCAACAAGGGCGTCACCACGGTCGCCAACGTGCTCTACAACTGCTACATCTCCGACCTGGAGACCTGCTTCAAGCTCATGCCGGTGGCGCTGTTCCGGTCGCTGCGGATCCGTTCCGCCGGCTTCGGCATGGAGGCCGAGATCACCGGGAAGCTGCTGCGGCGGCGGCTGCGCCCGTACGAAGTGCCGATCTCCTACCGGGCTCGCTCGCGCGAGGAGGGCAAGAAGATCACCTGGCGGGACGGGGTCGAGGCGCTGTGGATCCTCACCCGCGAACGGGTGCGTCGCCCGTCCGGGCCGGTCGATCCGGGTCGCTTCCACTCCGGCCCGACCGGCTGACGTGCGCGCACGGGCGGTCGCCGCGGCCGTGGCTGCGGTCGTGGTGGGAGTGGTGGTCATCGCGTTCACCCTGGTGCAGGGCGGTGGGTCGGCCCCGGCCAGCGGGGAACCGCCAGCGACCGGGGCGGCCACCTCGAGCTGTGGCGGCTGGGGGTGCGAGCAGCAGGCGCGCTTCGCCGCGGCCACCGCCCTCCTCGCCACCAAGCCCGGGCACCTCGGCCTGGTCGTTCGCGACCGCACCACCGGCGCGGTCTGGCAGGCCGGTGAGCCCAAGCATCCACTATGGACGGCATCGACCATCAAGCTCGCCATGGCGGTCGACCTGCTCGAGCGCGACCGCGCCGGCGAGCTCACCCTGGACGCCAAGGCCCGCCAGCAGATCGCCGACATGCTCGCGTTCTCCTCGAACACCGCGGCGACATCGCTGTGGAACCGGTATCACCTGTCGACGAGCCTGACCCGCTACCGGACCACGTACGGCATGACCGAGCTCGCCTTCGGCCCGGGTTCGTCGTTCTGGGGTCAGATGAAGTGCACGACCGAGGACCTGGCCGCGCTGATGTCCTACATCCTCGACACGCTCAACGAGGCCGACCGCGGCTACGTGCTGGGCGCGATGCGGGGTGTGCAGCCGATCCAGCAGTGGGGCGTCTGGGCAGCGGGGGCCGCGTTGGCCCCCGGGGTCAAGGACGGGTGGTCGGTGGAGCGGGACGCCGGGCGCGATCACTGGGTCGTCCTCTCCGTCGGCTTCGCCGGGCCGGGCGAGCGGTACGTGGTCGCGGTCACCCAGGATCTGCCGCCGCCGACGACCGCCAACGGGGTCAGCGCCGGCGTGCATGCCGTCAGCGACCTCGTGGCCACCGTCTTCGGCGCCCCGGTGCCGGCCACCGTGGTGGTGCCCGACCGCGACTAGGCCTGGTTCCTGGATCCGCGACAAGGCCTGGTTTCTGGATCCGCGACCAGGCGTGTTACCTGGATCTCCAGCGGACGCGCAGTGCACCTGTTGTTGCCAGGCTGCCCCTTGGCGGGCGTCGCGGGTGTGTCACGCGGAAAGCCTGACTCGGCTGTGGCTCTATGATGATCCGGCATGATCATGCCCCGTCGGCATAATCATGCCGGATCATCATTCGGTCCCAATGACGGCATGCTCGGCGCAGAAGCGTGGGTGGGCGATACCTCGGTCCCTAGACCGCGGCGGCGATGGCGGCGCGCAGCGAGGTCGGGTCGAGGCCATGCGCGGCATCGTGGTCGGCGATTGTGCCGAAGCGGTGCAGATCCGTCCGGGCCACGCCCAGGCTGAGCAGCCGGTGCGGCACGTCGGCCAGGGCCTGCGCGATCGCGTGGGCCGAGGTGCCGGCGAGGTACGGCTCGGCCATGACCACCGTCGGTGCGTCGGCCTGGCCGATCAGTTCGCGTAGCCCGGCGGCGTCGAACGGCCGCGGCGTGTTGGTGTAGGCGACGGTAACGTCGAGGCCGGCGGTGGCGGCGAGCACCGGGTCGAGCAGCGGACCGACCGCCACCACCACGGCCCGGCGGCCGTGGCGCAGCGGCACCAGGCGACCGTCCGTCCGATAGGGACGCTCGTTCTGCGACACGGCGAGCCGGAGGTAGACCGGCTCGTCGTGCTCGGCCGCCGTCCGCAACAGGTGGTCGACCTCGCCCGGGTGGCCGGGCACGTGCACGGTCCACCCGTCGAGCGTGTCGAGCAGGGCCACGTCGCCCGGGCTGTGATGGGTGCGACCCGAGGCCGACGAGTCGTAGGACGCGCCCACGCTGACCAGGATGGCGCCCACGCCCTGGTGGCCCAGGTCGAGCTTGACCTGCTCCCACGCCCGCTCGATGAGGAACGGGGCGTAGGAGTGCGCGATCGGGCGCAGCCCGGTCAGCGCGAGCCCGCCGGCTACGCTGACCATGAGCTGCTCCCGGATGCCCACGTTGATCACCCGGTCGGGGTGCGCCCGGGCGTGGCGGGTGAGCGCGGTGGCCGAGATGTCGGCGTAGACCAGCGCGGTGCGCGGTCGCTCGTCGAGCAGGGCCGTGGTGGTGGCGTAGAACGTCTCGCGCATGTCTGTCTGGCGCATTGCGGTCACCCCTTCACGGTGGCCACGACGGCGTGCGGGCGGCCGGGCTGATGGGCGCGCAGCGCCGCCTCGATCTCGTCGTGTGCGCGCCCGTCGATGGTCGTCGCGCTCCAACCGTTGACCGAGAAACGCGAAGCGATGCCGCCGGGCCAGCCGTGGGTAGCCGACCGGTTGTCGATGACGACGGTAGTGATGGCGTCCAGGCCGGTCGCCCCGGCGTACGCGATCGCCTCATGGTTGGAGCCCTCGTCCAGCTCGGCGTCACCGACCAGCACGAAGCAGCGTGGCTGCAACAGGCCCTGCGCCCGCAGGCCGAGCGCCACGCCCACGGCGAGCGGCAGCCCGTGGCCGAGCGAGCCGGATGAGATCTCGACGCCCGGGATGCGCTGGCGGTCCGGGTGGTGGCCGAGTGGGCTCGCCCAGGACGCCACGTCGTCGAGCCAGGCGGCCGGGATGAAGCCCTTGGCGGCGAGCACCGCGTAGTAGGCGGCCGGGCCGTGGCCCTTGGAGAGCAGGAACCGGTCCCGGTCGGGGTCATCCGAGGTCTCCGGTGTGACCCGCAGGACCCGGTCGTAGAGCACCCAGAGCACGTCGAGCGTGGAGTGCGCGCTGGGCGAGTGCTTCTCGTCGCCGGTGACCCGGTCGAGCAGTCGCTGCAGCTCCGCGCGAGGGCTGGCGAGCGTCGTCGTCATACGACTAGGTTGCAACGTGAAGTTAACTTCAACTCAAGGCGCTGTGATGCAGGTCTCACTGACCATCGGCGAGCTGGCGGCACGCAGCGGCGTGCCGGCCTCGGCGCTGCGCTACTACGAGCGGCTGGGCCTGATCCGGGCCCGGCGCACGGTGGGCAACCAGCGCCGTTACGCCCGTTCGGAGCTGCGCCGGGTGGCCTTCATCCGGATCGCCCAGCGGGTGGGGGTGTCGCTGGAGGAGATCCGGGAGGCGCTGGCCGGGCTGCCCGACCACCGCACGCCGACCAAGGCCGACTGGGCCCGCCTATCGGCCCGCTGGCGGGCGCGGCTGGACGAGCGCATCGGGCTGCTGGAACGGCTGCGCGACCGGCTGACCGGCTGCATCGGCTGTGGCTGCCTGTCGCTGAAGCGCTGCACCCTCTCCAACCCCGACGACGAGCTGGCCGGGCAGGGTCCGGGGCCGGCCCATCTGCTTCGTCCTTAGCCCGACCCGTGCGGGCCGGCCGGCGCGGTGAGCAGGAGCACCTTGCCCAGGTGCGCGCCCGACTCGACCAGGCGGTGCGCGGTGGCCGCGTCGCTCATGGGGATCTTCGCGTGGATCACCGGGCGGACGATCTGGTTGCTGATCAACGGCCAGACGTGCTCCCGTACCGCGGCGACGATCGCCGCCTTCTCCTCCAACGGCCGGCTGCGCAGCGTGGTGGCGATGATGCGGGCCCGCTTGCCGAGCAGCTGTCCGAGGTCGAGCTGGGCCACCCGGCCGCCCTGCAACCCGATCACCACCAGCCGCCCGCCGGTGGCCAACGCGGCCACGTTGCGCTCCAAATAGGACGCTCCCATGATGTCGAGGATCACGTCGGCGCCCCGGCCGCCGGTGGCCGTGTGTACGGCCGCGACGAAGTCCTCGGTGGAGTAGTCGATGGTCACCTCGGCGCCGAGCTCGCGCAGCGCCTCGTGCTTGGCCGCGCGGGCGGTGGTGAGCACCCGGGCGCCGCGGGCGGCGGCGAGCTGGATGGCGAAGGTGCCGATGCCGCTACCTCCGCCGTGGATGAGCAGCGTGTCCAGCGACCGTAGGTCGGCGAGGTCGACCAGATTCGACCAGACGGTGCAGGCCACCTCGGGCAGCGCGGCCGCGTCGACCACGTCGGCGCCGTCCGGCACTGGCAGCACCTGACCGACCGGCACGGCCACGCGCTCGGCGTACCCGCCGCCGGCGAGCAGGGCGCACACCTCGTCGCCGACCCGCCACCCCGTCACCTCGCGGCCGAGCGCGGCGACCCGGCCTGAGCACTCCATGCCGAGATAGGGCGGCGCGCCGGCCGGCGGCGGATAGTGACCGGCCCGCTGCAGCAGGTCGGCCCGGTTGACCCCGGCGGCCACCCCATCGATGAGCAGCTCGTGCGGTCCGGGTGCTGGGTCGGGCACGGGCGCCCAGGTGAGCACCTCGGGCCCGCCCGGGGAAGCGATCGTTACGGCGTACACGGGATCATCTTCGCGCCCGGCCGGTCGGCCGGCGTTGACATCCCGGTCAACTGGCGTCGGTTTGATCCACCAGGGTCGCGCCGGGCGCGTCGCGCATGACCGCCTGGATGCCGTTCTCGGCGCCGGCCTTGCTCACGTACCCTTCCCCGCCGGTCGCGATGACCTGGCCGTTGCCCGACTTCAGCCGCCAGCGGTACTCGCCCCGGGCGTCCTTGTAGATCTCGAACTTCGCCATCGTGCGATTCCTCCCGTCAGGGTGCGACGTACCCGCCGACTCTATGGGAGTCGGTCCACGCCCGCCCGGTGAGCCGTTCGAACACATCGAGGTAGCGGGCCCGGGTGGTGGCCACCACCTCGTCGGGGATCTCCGGACCGGGGGCCCGGCGGTCCCAACCGGAGCTGGCCGCCCAGTCGCGCAGGTACTGCTTGTCGTAGGCGAACTGGGGCCGGCCGGGTTGCCACTGGTCGGCCGGCCAGAACCGCGACGAGTCGGGGGTGAGCACCTCATCGGCGAGCACCAGCGAGCCGTCGGGCGCTCGACCCAGCTCGATCTTCGTGTCGGCGATGATGATGCCGCACGTTTGGGCGAGCTGACTCCCGCGCCGGTACACCTCCAGCGTGATGCGTTTGAGCTCGGCCGCCGTCGCTTCTCCTTGCTGGGCAACGACGTCGTCGAACGTGATGAACTCGTCATGGGTGCCGGGGGGTGCCTTTGTGGTCGGGGTGAATATCGGTTCGGGCAGGCGGGAGCCTTCCGACAGGCCGGGCGGCAGCGGCACGCCGGAGACCGCGCCGGTGTGCGCGTACTCCTGCAACCCAAGGCCGGCCAGGTAACCGCGGGCGATGCACTCCACCGGCAGCATCTGCAGGCGGCGGCAGCGGATGGCCCGGCCGGCCCACTCTGGCGGCACATCGGTGGCCGACACGACATGGTTGGGCACCACGTCGGCGAGGTGCTCGAACCACCACAGCGACAGCTGGGTCAGCACCTTGCCGCGATCCGGGATCGGCGTGGGCAGCACGACGTCGTAGACCGAGACCCGATCGGTGGCCACCAGGATCAGCTCATCACCGTCGGCGTACACGTCGCGCACCTTGCCCGAGTGCAGCAGCTCCACGTCTACCCCTCGCTATCGACGCACGGCCTCATTCGACATGCTGCCAGGCCGGGCCGACCCTACCCTGTTGACGTGGCCGACCTGGGCAGCCGACTTCCGGCGCAGCTGGTCTGGACCGCCTGCCAGCGGTGGGGCGAGCCGGTCGTGGCCATCCGGTGCGCCGCGATGCTGCGCGATCCGTCCGCGGTGGACTGGGAACTGCTGCCCCTGCTCGGCGGTGCCCGGTCTTACGCGTTGACCCCGACCGGCGAACCGACCTACTGGATCCCGGTCTGGGCCGCGCGGGGCCTGCTCTACGTCTGGCACCCGTCGGCCACGCCGGCCGTGGTGGCCGCGCTCGGGCACGA
>JBLNGJ010000257.1:0-4675 GCA_050264675.1 Micromonosporaceae bacterium | reverse complement strand
AGAGGCGTTGCCGGGACGGCCGGCGGGCCAGCGCGGCGGCGAGCACACGCGGACGGAGATGAGCCGGTGCGGTGGCCGGAGCCGCGGCTCCGAGCAGCGCCGCGGCGGCCTGCAACCGGGTCGCCTCGGCCGCGCAGAGCGTGCAGACGCTCAGGTGCTGAGCAACGAACTGCGCCTGTTCGGTGCCGGTCGTGACCCCGGACCCGATCCACTCGTCGAGATCTGGATGCCCGTCTGTCATCACTCCGCCCTTCGTCCGCACCATACCGTGCACCGGGCCCACGTGTGCACCCGACCGTGACGAAACCGGTCCGCTCAGTTATCACCCAGCTGAGGTGACGCCTGGCCGGGTCACCGGCCGCCGCCGACGTCGAGCAACGCACCGGTGACGTAGGACGCTTCCGGCGAGAGCAGCCACAGGATCGCGGCGGCGACCTCCTCGACCCGCCCGCCCCGGCGCATCGGGATGCGGTCCTTGAATCGCTCGAGGCGGTCCGGCTGGCCGCCGCTGGCGTGGATCTCGGTGTCGATGATGCCGGGCCGCACCGCGTTGACCCGGATGCCCTCGGTCGCCACCTCCTGGGCCAGCCCGAGGGTGAACGTGTCCACGGCGGCCTTGGCCGCGGCGTAGTCGACATACTCGCCGGGGCTGCCGAGCACCGCGGCCCGCGACGACACGTTCACGATGGCCCCGCCGGCCCCACCGTGGCGGGTGCTCATGCGCCGCACCGCCTCCCGGCCGCACAGGAACGAGCTCAGCACGTTGATGGCGAGCATCCGCTGGATCCGGGTCGCCGACATCTCCTCGACCCGGCTCGGCCGGTCGACCGCGCCCGCGTTGTTCACCAGCCCGCGTACCGGTCCGAGTTCGGTGTCGACGGTGGCGAACAGCCGCACCACGTCGGCCTCCACCGAGACGTCGGCGGCGACCGCCGCGGCCCGCACGCCCAGCGCCTGGCAGTCGGCCACCACCGCGGCGGCCGCCTCGGCCTGCCGCCGGTAGCCCACGCACACGTCGTAGCCGGCGCCGGCGGCCAGGCGCGCGGTGGCCGCGCCGATGCCCCGGCTCGCGCCGGTGATGACGACCACGCCAGCCATGTCAGGCAGTATCGAGCAGCCCCACCGCCAGCGCACGGCCCGGCCGGCCCCGGTGGTCAGCCACCGACGCGGCGCAGCAGACCCTCCTGCACGGCGGAGGCGATGTGCCGGCCGTCCGCGGTGAACATGTGGCCGGTAGCGAGGCCACGCGCACCCGAGGCCGACGGACTCCAGCAGTCGTAGAGGAACCACTCGTCGGCCCGGAACGGCCGGTGGAACCACAACGCGTGGTCCAGGCTCGCACCGATGAAGCCACCCGCCCCCCACACCTCGCCGTGGATGGAGAGCACCGAGTCGAGCAGGGTCAGGTCGGAGGCGAAGGCGAGCGCGCAGGCGTGCAGTAACGGGTCGTCGGGCAGCTTGCCGTCGATACGCAGCCACACCCGCTGGTGCACCTCCGGTGGCCGACCGCCTGAGCGTACCCATCCGGGCTCACCGACGTAGCGCACGTCGATCGGCCGGGGCAGGCGCGTCCACAGGCTCTGCCGCTCCGGGTAGGGCGCGAGCCGCTCGATCATCGTGGGCAGGTCGTCCGGGCCGGGCACGTCGAGCGGGCCGGGGGCCTGGTGGTCGAGGCCCTTCTCGGCCCGCTGGAACGAGGCGGCCATGAGGAAGATGGGCTTGTCGTGCTGGTACGCAACGGAGCGCCGCACCGAGAACGCCCGGCCGTCGCGGATGTTCTCCACGCCGTAGATGACCGGCTCGTCGGGGTCGCCCGGGCGCACGAAGTAGCCGTGCAAGGAGTGCACCTGGCGCACCGGGTCGACTGTGCGTCCCGCCGCGACGAGGGCCTGACCGGCGACCTGGCCGCCGAAGATGCGCTGCGGCCCGACCGGCGGGCTGCGCCCTTCGAAGCGGTCATCGCCCAGCGCCCTCAGGTCGAGCAGGCGCACCAGCGCGTCAACGGCCTCCTGCCCCGAGGGCGGTTCGGCGGTCGCGGTCATGAGAGAGACCCCAATACGTGCACGCGGACCGTGTTGGTCGAGCCGGCGATGCCGGGCGGGCTGCCGGCCACGATGACGACCACATCACCGGGCTCCGCCCGGCCCAGGCTGAGCAGGGCCCGGTCGACCTGGACCACCATGTCGTCGGTGTGCGCCACGACCGGCACCCGGAACGTCTCCACACCCCACGACAGGCTCAGCTGGTGGCGCACCGACTCCTCCGGAGTGAACGCGAGCAGCGGCAGGTCGCAATGCAGCCGGGCCAGCCGCCGCACGGTGTCACCGGTCTGGGTGAACGCGACCAGAGCCCGAGCCCCGACGGAGCGCGCGATCTGCCACGCCGCCAACGTGATCGCACCGGCCCGGGTACGCGGTTCGTGGCCCAGCCGCGGCACCTGGATTTCGCCCGTCTCGGTCGAGGCGATGATGCGCGCCATCGTCTCCACGGTCAGCACCGGGTACGCGCCGACGCTCGTCTCGCCGGAGAGCATCACCGCGTCGGCGCCGTCGAGCACGGCATTGGCCACATCGGACGCTTCGGCTCGGGTCGGCCGGGTGTTCTCGATCATGGAGTCGAGCATCTGGGTGGCGACGATAACCGGCCGGGCCCGCTCCCGGCACAGCTGCACGGCCCGCTTCTGCACCAAGGGGACCCGTTCGAGCGGGAGCTCCACGCCGAGGTCGCCACGGGCCACCATCAACCCGTCGAAGGCGCGCACGATGGCGTCGAGCCGGGTGACCGCCTCGGGCTTCTCGACCTTCGCCAGCACCGGCACCCGTACCCCCACCTCCTCCATGATCTTGTGAACCGGCCCGATGTCGTCGGGCGAGCGCACGAACGACAGCGCCACCAGATCCACCCCGAGACGAAGGGCGAAGCGCAGGTCGTCTTCGTCCTTTTCGGAGAGTGCCGGCACGCTGATGGCCACGTTGGGCAGCGAGACACCCTTGCCGTCGGAGACCTCTCCGCCGTCCTCGACCTCGCAGGTGATGTCCTTTCCGGACACACCGACCACGCGCAACACGACCTTGCCGTCGTCGACGAGCAACCGGTCGCCGGTGTGCACCTCGGCCGGCAGTTGGCGGTAGCTGACCGAGACGCGGTCATGGCTGCCGGCGACCCGGGCTCCGGTCAGCACCACCCGCTCTCCGGTGGTCCACCGCACCGGTCCGTGCGCGAACCGGCCCAGCCGGATCTTCGGGCCCTGCAGGTCGGCAAGAACGCCCACGGCCCGGTCGGCGTCGGCGGCCGCCGCGCGCACCCACTGGTAGCGCCGGGCGTGCTCGCCGTGGCGACCGTGGCTGAAGTTCAGCCGCGCGACGTCCATGCCCGCGCCGACGAGCTCGCGCACCAGCGCCGCGCTGTCGACCGCCGGACCGAGCGTGCAGACGATCTTCGCGCGGCGGTTCACGGAGCACAGCCTAGACAACCGGGGGTCCGACGGCGACAAGGCGTCAGCCGGCCACGAGCGGACGGGTGGCGGGCGTCACCGGAGCGGGCAGCGAGCCGGGCGCGCCGAGGTACGCGTGGATCGCCGCGGCGGCCGCGCGGCCCTCGGCGATGGCCCAGACGATCAGCGATGCGCCTCGGTGCATGTCACCGGCGACGAAGACGCCGGGCACCTCGGTCTGCCAGTCCGGCCCGCAGGCGAGCGTCCCGGTCGGCGTGCGGGCCAGCCCGAGCTGGTCGAGCAGCGGCCCCTCCTCGGTGCCGTCGAAGCCGATCGCGAGCAGCACCAGGTCGGCGGGCAGATCCCGGGTGGTGCCGGGCATCGGTGTGACCACCCGGCGGTCGGCCTGCCTGCGCACGTTCACCTCGACCACGCGCACCGCCCGGACCCGTTCTTCGCCGAGGAACTCCTGCACCGCGACCGCGAAGACCCGCTCCCCGCCCTCCTCGTGCGCGGGATAGCTGCGCAGGATCCATGGCCAGGTCGGCCAGGGGTCGCGCTCAACGTCGCGAGTGGACGGTGGCTGGGGGTAGATGTCCAGCTGCACCACACCGGCCGCGCCCTGGCGGTGGGCGGTGCCCAGGCAGTCGGCCGCGGTGTCGCCACCACCGATGATGACGACCCGCCGCCCGGCCGCGTCGATCGGCGCCGTGGAGACCAGGCCGCCGACGTGGCGGTTCGCGCCGGTCAGGTAGGTCATGGCGAGGTGGATGCCGGCCCGCGACCGGCCCGGCGTGGCCACCATGTCGCGTCCGTTCAAGGCGCCCCCGGCGAGCAGGACCGCATCGGATCCGGCCCGCAGCACGTCGACGCCGATGTCCCGGCCGACCGCGCAGCCGGTGACGAACCGCACGCCCTCGGCCTCGAGCTGCGCCACCCGCCGGTCGAGGTGATGCTTCTCCAGCTTGAAGTCGGGAATGCCGTAGCGCAGCAGCCCGCCGGGCGCGTCGTCGCGTTCGTACACGGTCACCTGGTGGCCGGCCCGGGCGAGCTGCTGGGCGCCGGCCAGGCCGGCCGGGCCGGAGCCGACCACGGCGACCCGCCGGCCGGACGGTTGCGGTGCGGGCCGCGGCGTCACCGTGCCGGCGGCGAAGGCCCGGTCGATGATCTCGACCTCGACCAGCTTGATGGCGACCGGGTCGCTGGCGCCGGGGATGCCGAGCACACAGGCGGCCTCGCACG
>JBLNGJ010000256.1:0-2712 GCA_050264675.1 Micromonosporaceae bacterium | reverse complement strand
CGCCAGCGGGCCCGCGCCCGCCCCCGCCCGGGTCAGCGTCATCTCACCGGTGATGGGTAGCGAGGACTTCGGCGTCTTCGGCGAGGTGGCTGGCGCACCGTCCTGCTACTGGTACGTCGGCGGCACCGATCCGCAGGAGTACGCGGCGGCCGAGGCGGCCGGCCGGCTCGACCAGGACATCGCCTCCAACCATGCGCCGAGCTATGCCCCGGTGCTCGAGCCGACCCTGACCGCCGGGGTACGGGCGATGGTCGCGGCCGCGTTCGCCTGGCTCAGCCCGGGCCGCTGACGCGGGGCGGGAACGTGTTGCCCAGGTGCGCCCCGAGCCGGCGGATCGCCTCGGCGGCACAGATGGCGTGACTGCGCGCGTTCGCGTGCAGCCCGTCTTCGCTCAGCAGCTCGTCATGTGGTTGCTGGCCGGTCGGGTGATCGGAGAGGTCGATGTGCAACGTGCCCAGCTTCGCCGCGACGGCGTTGGTGTGCTCGGCCAACGCCCGCATCCGCTCGCTCGGGGTCGGCCGGAACCAGCTCGGGAAGGCCGGATAGTGCGAGACCACCAGGACGCTGATGGTCAGCACATCCGCGCCGCACTGCTGCAGTGGCTCGATGATCGCGGCCAGCTCCCGGCGGACCTCCGCCGGCTCGAACCGGGGGTGCAGCGCGTCGTTGCCGCCGCAGGCGACCAGCGCCAGGTCGGGTCCGAAGGCGAGCGCCGGGGCCAGCTGCCGCTGCCGGACCTGGGCCGTGCGTAGGTCGCGCTCGCCGAGGTTGAGGTAGGCCAGCTCGGGTCGTACGGCGCGCAGCTCATCGGCGATCCGGTCGGCCCACCCGGCCGGATAGTAGCCGGGCATGCGATCGCCCAGCCCTTCGGCGACGCTGTCGCCGAGCACCACGAACCGCCGCCACGGATGCCCGGCGAGCAGCGCAACCGCCTCGCCCGGATCGAGACAGTACGGGTCGGTACTCTCGTCCGTCGATGCGTGGTCGGTCGCCATTGCCGTAGTGTCGGTGACGGAGTCGGGGCTGTCGACCTCCGGTCGATCGGTCATCGTCACCTGCTCAGTCGGGTTCCGGGGCGCTAGGGGAGTGACGGTGCAGACCACGGTCTCGGTGCGAGAGCTGCTCTCCGAAGAGGGCCGGCGCGACCCCTATGCGTTCTATGCCCGGCTGCACGGCCTTGGCCCGGCCTGTGCGGTCCAGCCCGGCGAACAGTACGCGGTGGTGGTGCACGGCTACGAGGTGGCCGACCGGCTGCTGCGCGACCCGACGTTCCTCATGCTCGACGCGGCCTACCTCGACCGCGGCGGTACCCGATGGCGCGACCACCCGGCCATGCGGACCCTGCAGGACTCCATCTTCTTCGCCAACGGCCCCGATCACGCCCGGGTGCGGCGCCTGTTCAGCCAGGCGTTCACCGCCCGTCGGGTGGCCGCGCTGCAACCGGCGATCCTGCGCCTGACCGACCGCCTGCTCGACCGCCTGGCTGAGCTGGGTGCGGGCGGGGCGCCGGTGGACTTCATGGCGGAGTTCGCGCTGCCCCTGCCCAGCGACGTGATCGGCGAGCTGCTCGGAGTGCCGGAGGCGGATCGCGGTTTCTTCCCCGAACGGGTGCGGGCCTTCGGTGACATCCTGGAGATCGGCCGCCACTCCTGGCGGGTGGTGACCGCCGCCGACCGGGCCGCCGCCGAGCTGACCGAGTACTTCCAGCGGCTGCTGGCGCAGCGGCGCGCGCACCCGCGTGAAGACATCATCAGCGCGCTGGTGCAGAGCCAGGCCGACGATCCCGACCAGCTCACCGACGACGAGCTGGTGGCCAACCTGATCACGATGTTCAACGCCGGCTTCGTCACCACCACCCACCTGCTCGGCAACGGGCTGACCCTGCTCATCGAGCGCCCGGACGCGCTGGCCGCCTTGCGCGACGATCCGACCCTAGCGCCATCCTATGTGGAGGAAATGTTGCGCTTTGAGCCGCCGGTCCACTTCGGCGTACGCTTCGCGGCCAGCGACGGATTGGTGGCGGGGGTGCCGGTGCGCGAGGGCAGCTCCGTGCTCGTGCTCATGGGTGCGGCCAACCGTGACCCGAAGCGCTTCCCCGACCCCGACCGGTTCGATCCACTCCGGACCGACAACCAGCACCTCGCCTTCAGCGCCGGCCCGCACTACTGCCTTGGCGCCGCGCTGAGCCGGCTGGAGGGTCACCTCGCGCTGCCCCGGCTGCTCGCCCGCTTCCCGAAGCTGGCGATGGCCGAGCCGCCCGGCGAACGCAATCAGCTGATGCTGCGCGGCTACGAGCGCCTCTCGATCACCCTCCACTGACGTGTCCGACGGCGACGCGAGGGTCAACCCTTTCCTTCACCCTCGCCTGCGGCCGTACCGCCGAGAAAGCGCTTAGGCTGCAACCGACGCAGTCAGCTGCTGATTTTCTCCACTCACCGATGACGATGCGAGGGCCTGCCTGCCGCAGGCCCTCGCATCATCCCCGGCCGGCCGCCGCCACCGCGGCCGATCTCAGCTCACGCGCACCCGCAGCGTCTCGTAGCCACGAAACTGCAACCGTCGGGGCACGCCGGGGTCGCCGTCGGTCCGCAGCCGCGGGAACCGGCGGAACAGCAACGGGAACGCGACCGGTCCTTCGGCCCGGGTCAGCGCGGCGCCGAGGCAGAAGTGCGGCCCGGCGCCGAAGCTCAGCGGCCGGTTGTCCGGCCGGCG
>JBLNGJ010000255.1:0-7972 GCA_050264675.1 Micromonosporaceae bacterium | reverse complement strand
GCCCGGAGCTGTGGGGCAGGGGAGTGCGTTGCGCACGGCGTCGTAGTCGCAGTGGCTGCTTGGCGAGCCGACGGTGGGGCCGCAGCGGCGACGGTGTCAGCGCTCGGGGCCGCTATCTTGTCCGCCCTTTGGCGCCGTGACCTGCTCCAACCAACCTGGAGCGGGTCACCGGCGAACAGCACGCGCGGTTCGCGCTGCGACGCGTCCGGCCCACGATCAGTTCGCCTCGCGGACCTCTGCGAGACGGTGGTCTATCAGGGCTGTGCGGCCAGGACGTTGGGAAGATCGCCAAAGCGGGCGGCGGCGTCCCGACTAAGGACAATCCTTCCGGTCTCCGAGGCATGGGCTGCGATGATCAGATCGTGTGCGCTTCGTGGAGCGCCGGATCGCCGGACGTGCGCGATGAGCCGGGCGTAATGGGCGGCGGTCGCTTCGGAATAGGTGAGTACTTCGACGGCGGAGACGATCGCGGCCAATGCCCGGGCACGGTCCGCTGCTCGAGCCGCGGTGTCGGCCATTTCGATGCCGACGCGATACTCGGCGATGGATACCGCGGCAACCGCCAGTTCGTCGTCGTCGAGCGAAGTCCGGTCGATCGTGCCTCGTTCGTAGGCGATGAGAATGTTGGTGTCGAGTATCAGGCGTCGGCCCACGGGTCTGTCCGGTCGTTCGTGACGTGGGTGAGTGCGTCATTGATGCTGGCCTCGAACCGGTCGTCCGGAGGCGCGATCTCGGCCAACGCGGCTCGAAGATCTTGTCCGGTCCGGCGGTGGGCCGGGCGGATTTCGGCAACGGGGCGATTCCCACGGGTCACGGTGACGCTCTCGCCCCGCTCGATGGCGTCAAGGAGGTCGGAGAACTTCCGTGAGGCCTCCGTTGCTGAGATGGTTCGCATGTGCTCTAGGTTATCTGATAATCAGATACTATGACCAGCCCTTGCTCCGCCTGCGCGGTGGGCGAGGCCGACGAAGGATGCTCGCGTTATCTGGGTTGGGCCCGTGACCTGCTCAAACGTGCTGGGAGCGGAAACCAGCGATCAGCAGGCGCGGGTTCGCGCGGCGACGCGTCCGGCCCACCACCGATGTGACCTGGGCTTTCTCGATCAGGAGTTGGCCGTTGCGCGAACCGGTGGGCTTGAGCTGTGCACAGTGTGTTCGGATGCTGCCTCGTCCGGCTCGTTCGAGTGTTCGATGAGTGCCGTGTGGCAGTTAGTCGATTGATCCAGTCGGGGCCAGCCAGACGGTTGGCTGTCCGGTGACAGCGGCGATCTGCTCGTAGTCGCGGTCGTAGTGCAGCAGTACGAGTGAGTTCAGTTCCGCCGCGGCCGCGATGAGGAGGTCGACCGCACCGGCTGACCCGTGTTTGCCGACCTGAGTGAGCGCACCTTGGACGTCGTGGGCGCGTTGGAAGGCGCGATCTGGCATCGGTACCCATGAGAATGCAGCGCCGAGCACCTCGACAAGCTCACCGCGGTGGTCGACGGAACGCGCGGTATAGAGGAATTCGATCTCAACGATCGGGCATACCGCTACCAAGCCGGCGGCGATCTGCTCCTCCCAGCGCCCGCGAACGACGGGATCTCGCAGGGCGCGAACCAATGCGCTGGTGTCCAGCAGATACCGGGCTGTGGTCACATGCTGGCCAAAGGCCTTGGACGGTAAGAATCCTTGTCGAGCAACGCGTCAAACGCTCCAGACTCGCCCATCTCGGCCAGCCGCGCTAAGGCCTGAGCGCGCCGGAGACGCTGGATCGTCTCTCGCAGAGCCCCGTTGATCGTGTCCTTCTTGGTCTTCGTGCCCATTAAGGCCGACGCCTCAGCGAGCGCGTCGTCGTCCACATCCACTAGAACCTTGGTCACGGCCCGCCCCCAGTCTAGATATACACAGTCTGGTTCGAGTATATACGACTCTGGGTGCATGGGCGACGGCCGCTGCCGAAGTCAGTTCAGCGGGCGTGACCTGCACAAACCCGCCCGAAGTGGATCACCGGTGACCAGCATGTGTGGTTCGCGCAGCGTCGCGTCCGGCCCACAGGCGAGTACCCAAACGCAGGGCAGACGCGCACCCGCGACCATTTGCGTGGTCCGGTGACCACCGCGCGGGACCGGCTCGCCAGCTTGCTCGACGAAGTGGCCTTTGTCGGGTCGTTCAGTGCGCGCCGCACGTCGAAGCCGGATGACCTGCAGCTGGAGGTGAATGGAGTCGGCCAGGTCGAGGTGCCGGCGAGCGGGACCAGCGCCGCCAAGACGCGACGGATCTCGCATGGCTGCAGCGCACCTTCGAGTCCCCGTACGATTGATCTAGATGCGGTACATTGCATCCGAAGTGCAACTGACGTATTCTCGACACGATCGAGCGTAGGCGTGGGAGGGAACATGAGCACATCGACGCTGGGATTCGCCGTCGCAGACGAGGATCGCGCCGTCCTGGATGAGCTGGTGGAGTACTTCGGCCACGGCAACCGCTCGGCCTACCTTCGGGCCACGCTGAAGGTCATGAGGTCGGTCAAGCTCGCCGAGGAACTGCGGGAACTGCAGACCTACGGCCAGAGCACGCTGGCCGCCCAAGGCCTGACGGTCGACGATATTGCGGACGTGACCCGACGAGTCCTCAAGGGTCGGACCTGACCGGAGCGATGGCACCGATCCCCGTCGTCTTCGACGTCAACGTCCTCGTCGGCGCCGCCGCGGGCGGCAACAGTCCTTTCCGGTCATGGCCGTCGCCGCCCCCCACGTCAGGGAATCCCTTCGCCGACTGTCTCGGCATCATCGTCGATGCGGCCGAGTTCGGGCCGTGGCTCTCGCCGCACATCCTGGACAACATCGCCCGGGTGCTCATCGAGGGCCTCAAATGGGCCGAAGACAAGGTCGAGCTCTATCTCGGCGTGCTGGCGGAGGTTGCCGACCACAGTGGTGGCGGCATCATCGATCCACCAGCCACCGTGCACGACTGCCGCGACTATGAGGACAACCGCATTCTGGATCTCGCGGCTGAGGTCGGTGCACTGCTTGTGGTGTCAGGGGACACCGACCTGACATCGATGTCTCCATGGCGGGGTACGCCGATCCTGCGCCCCCTCGACTTCGCGGCCAAGGTCGACGGAATGCGTCGCCATCGGCGCCGCTGAATGACAGCCGCCGGCGCGGCCCCAAGGGACCTATGCGGCCCGAGACCTGGCCAAACGAGTCGACAGCGGGCGACCGGCGACCATGACGGTGTTCGCATTCTGCATCGTCATGCCCACTCTGATCATGCTGCGTGAACCGTTGGGTCGTTCACAGTCCGAGATACCGGGCAACGGCGTGCTCGACCTCAGCGAGTTCGTCCCGCTCCAAGTAGTGAACCGGATCGCCGACGATGTAATCCACATCGATGCTTCGGATCTGGTCCACGAGGAAGCGCGTCGGTTGACCGTCGATCTCGATGGTTGGCCGAAACACCGCCTCCTGGGCGCTGGTCGAGGTTGGCACAACGGTCGCCACGCTCCACGGCATGGATGTTGGACTCAACACCAGGCCGAGGCGCTTGCCGCGCTGTTCGTGCCCGCGCTTGGCGTCGCCGAGATCCACGCGGTACACCGCGCCACGGATCACCACTTGTCTGGCTCTGCGTTCAGATCTTCCGTGGCGAGACGCTCGGCGTCTTCGTGAGCACGGGAGAGCCACACCTCACGGTCGAGCAGGCGCAGTGCGCGACGGATCACGTCGGAGGTCCGCTCGTCAGGACGCATGGCTGCCTTGATGATCCGCTCATCCTCGTCAGTGGGCCGGAATCCAATCGTCGTTGCCATGCCCCGGAATCTACCACGTTGTTGAACAAATGTCACACAACTGTGGAACGCAAAACCGTGGCCTCGGCGGCGCACGGAGTGGGTGGCCAACGTTCTTCGTGATCAGTTCCTCCGCGATCGCCGTCGACAGGGCCTGGTTGATCCAGATCTGGACGTCCCGGACCTGTAGCCGGCTGAGCGCTTGTCTCCGAGACCGGCCTGACGTACAGCCGCGCGAAACGTTCGTAGTTGTCGAACGTGGCGGGCGCCCGGTTCGGCTCGATGACCTCATTGAGCCAGCTGCAACGGTCGGACTACGTTGGGCCGTCGGCGCTTTCGCCGCCGCGGTGGTCCTGGTGTGGCTTGGCACGCTGCGGGCTGTGCTGCGCTCGAGCCGGCCCAGTTCGTCGAGGAGCACACGCAACAGTTGACCCGCTAGCCACTTCTCGCATGCCGGGGCCGCAGGTGAACCGGAGCGGCGTCGGGCTGCCGTTGACCCCGGACCACGGCAAGCCGGGGCGCGGCTCGCGGGGCCGCGCACGCGGATCGATTCATATATGCTCATCGCGCGTCATCTCGTAGAACGGGGATCGTCATGAACGACGTCGAGGTCGTCGACCGCGCCGAGGAACTGATGGTGACGGTTACCTCCACCAGCACCGAGGAACTGGACCCGCTGTGCCATCGGGACATCGACGACTACCTACACGTGCAGGGCTTCTCGATGCGGTCCCGAGAGAATTTGGACGAGGTCGCGACCGCCTGACGGCCATGCGGTTGCTCCTGTTGTGCCCGCCCTGGCACGGGCTGCACCTTCCCTCGCTCGCGCTCAGCACGTTGACGCCGTTGGCGCGTCGTCATCCCAGCGTGGAGCGGGTCGACGTGCGGTACATGAACATCGAGTGGGCCGAACACTTACGGGTGCTCACCGACGGCCGCTTCGACAGCACGGAGTACCGCGCGATCGCGGAGAGCGAGGGCACCGCGATCGGCGAGTGGGCGTTCTCCGGGGCACTACACCGCCAGCCGGACCCGGAGTTCTCGCGTTACTACCCGCACCTGGCCGACACGCCCTTCGACACGGGCACCGCGGAAGCCATGTACCGGGCGGCGATCCCATTCGTCGACCGGTTGGCCGACGAGATCTGCGCGGCCGGCTATGACGTCATCGGCATCACCACCATGTTCGTGCAGAACATCGCCTCGCTGGCCGTGGCTCAGGCCGTAACGGAGCGCGCGCCGGAGGTCACGGTGATCTTCGGTGGGGCCAACTGTGACGACGCCCAGGGCGCCGCGCTGCACCGCAACTACCCCTTCATCGACTACGTCGTGCGGGGCGAGGCCGAGGTCGCGTTCCCGGCCCTGCTCGACGTGCTCGCCGGCCGGGCCGGGGCCATGCCGGGCGACATCGCCGGCCTGTGCTGGCGCGATGGCGTGACCTCGGTGGCCAATCCCATGCCGCCGACCGGGGTGGACATCAACGCCGTTCCAGAACCCGTCCACGACGAATACTTCGATGCGTTCGCCCGAGCGCCGGTATGTGCGACGGTGCGTCCGCGCATCATCATGGAGGCCGCTCGCGGTTGCTGGTGGGGGCAGAAGCACCACTGCACGTTCTGCGGACTCAACGATATGATCATGCCCTTCCGCGCCAAGGAACCGGACCGGGTCTACGACGAGCTGCGCCGCGCGGTGGAGAAGCACCAGGTCCTGGATGTCTTCTTCGCCGACAACATCATCGACCAGCGGTATCTGAAGGATTTGCTGCCGCGCATCGAGGCGCTGGACTGGGATCTGCGGATTTTCTTCGAGACCAAGTCCAACCAGGTCTACTCCCAGCTGGCCCAGCTGGCCCGGGCCGGCGTGAGTCAGCTGCAGCCCGGGATCGAGAGTTTCAGTACCCCCGTGTTGCAGCGCATGCGCAAGGGCGTGGCCGGCTGGCAGAATGTGCGGTTCCTACGCGACTGCCGTACGCTCGGCATTGATCCACTGTGGAACCTGCTGTACGGCTTCCCTGGCGAGACGGACGAGGACTACGCGCCGATGGTGGCTCAACTGCCCCACCTGGTGCACCTGCGTCCGCCGATGGGTGCGACCCGACTGGAGTTAACCCGGTTCAGCCCGTACTTCACCGATCGCTCACTCGGACTGGCCAACCTCGGGCCGGCCCCGATGTACGCCCACATCTACGGCCTGCCGGACACCGAGTTGGCCGACCTCGTGTACGTGCTGCGCAGCCCTCGGGTGGGCGTGAGCGACGTGCTGGTGGACCGGATAAAGTCCTACGTGGACACCTGGACCGCCCGGGGTGTCGGGCCGAGCCTGGTGGCCTTCGCCGAAGGCGATCGGCTGGTGCTGATCGACGAGCGCGACCACGGCCGCAGCGTCGAATACCGTCTGACCGCGCCGGCCGCAGCGGTGTACGCCGCGCTGCTGAAGGGGCGCAGCCGCTCCGCCCTGCTGGCCCGGCTCCCGGACGGGCTGCCACCCGAGCAGTTTGGCGAGTTGCTCGACGCGTGGGAGACCGCCGGGCTCGTCTTCCGTGACGACGACATCTACGTCGCGCTGGCCACCGGGCTGGCCTACGCATGAGCGCCCGGCGGCTGCTCGTCACCTGGTCGCCGTACCATTCCTGGAGTCCGGACGAGCTCGACCGGCTTGCCGCCAGCGGCTGGCTCGGCGTGCGCATGACCGAGCCGGTGCGCCTGGACCAGATGCCGGCCAAGGCCGGCCTCGGGTTCCTGCGACTGCTGCGCGAGGCCGCCGGCGCCGGCCTGCGGGTGCTCTGGCGCGGCGGGCCGGGCGATGTCCCGGTCTCGTTGATCCGGCACCTGAGCCCACCGGTGAACGAAGCCCTCGGCGGGTTCGCCTGGCACCGCCCCGGCCCTGCCGGGCTCATACTGCGGTACGGTCCGGGGTTCGTGGTCGTCGAGGACCGCCGCACCGGACGGCTGACCCGGACAGTCATCGCCGAGGCCGACCCGCGGTACGGGCTGCTGCGGGAGGTCGGCGGAGACCTCGTTCGCGGGTCGGCCCGCTTCGAGCCGCTACTCGACGCCGGGCTGGCGCTGGCCCGCGGCGACTGGGTGGTCGGCCTGGCGGTCCGGGCCCGCCGCCGGGTGGCGCCCGCCCCAGCCGCTCCACTCGAGCCGGCCGCGCCCCGGCTCCGACCTCTCCCGTTGCTGGACGGCTGATCAGGCTCTCATGCACAAGATCATGGATGTACGTGCTCTACTGACGTGGTGGCGACCCAGCTCCCGGTCCTGTCGTTCCCGTGCAAGGCCGCGTTCGAGACGTGGCTGGCCGGCAACCACCAGTCCGCACCCGGCCTGTGGCTGAAGATCGCCAAGAAGGAGTCCGGCCACACCACCGTGGACTACGCCCAGGCGGTGGAGGTGGCGCTGTGCTACGGCTGGATCGACGGGCAGAAGGACAAGTTCGACGAGGAGTACTGGCTGCAGCGGTTCACCCCGCGCGGGCCGCGTAGTAAGTGGTCGAAGATCAACCGGAGCACGGCCGAGGCGTTGGTGGCCAGCGGCGCGATGCGGCCGGCCGGCCAGGCGCAGATCGACGCGGCGCGTGCGGACGGCCGGTGGGACGCGGCGTACGCGGGGGCGAAGTCGGCCACGGTACCCGAGGACTTGGCCGCCGCCCTGGCCGCGAACCCGGCCGCGCACGCCTTCTTCGGTTCCCTGGACAGCCGCAACCGGTACGCCATCCTGTACCGGGTGCAGGACGCCAAGAAGCCGGAGACCCGGGCCCGCCGGGTGGCCCAGTATGTGGAGATGCTGGCCGAGGGTAGGAAGCTCTACCCTGAGCGTTAAGCCGAGCCAGCAGGTCAGGAGTACAGCTCAGCAGCCGGGCGTCCCGCGAACCGGAACGCGAGATAGTCATCGGTGATTTCGTACTCGGGTCGGTGTGCCACCCGAGCCGAGCGAACGCACGTCGCATCGCTCATAGCGTCGGGTCCAGAACGGCGTCGATGTCTGACCGTAGCCGCGAAGGATCGACGACCCGCAGGCGATGCCACCGTTGCAGGAGCACTCCGGCCGGGACGGGCCGGCGTGGCAGCGGTCGAAGCTCCGCGACCGGCCCGCCGTCGCGGGTAACAGTCAAAGATTCGCCTGCCGCCACGCGATTGAGGATTTCGTCCCCATGGCTGCAGAGATCTCGAACTGTCACTTCAGCCATGCGCCCCTCTATA
>JBLNGJ010000254.1:0-3093 GCA_050264675.1 Micromonosporaceae bacterium | reverse complement strand
CGGCGACGAAGCAGGGAATGCGGCCCAGTTCGGTGCCGGAGATGAAGAGGACCTCGACGGGCCCGAGGCGATCCGTGCCATGCAGCAGGAACTCATCGACCTCCGCCACGTCAATGACACTGTCGCCGCCGCGCTTGGGGCGTGCCCACTGTGCTGGGGCGGGGACAGCGGCTGCGCGGCATGTCACGGCCGGGGCGGCGCCGGTTACGCCGTACCCGACCTGGATCTCTTTGCTCGATGGGTCGTCCCCGCGACCGAGCGGATGCGCTCATTGAGTCGGGCCCGTCAGCCCGCCCAGACCAGCGTTCGCTGGTGATGGCTCAACACGTATAGAAGGGACGGACGCAATGATGCCAGACGGCTACACCGACAACCCGGTCGAGTTCGACGAAGAGACCGAGGACGTGGAGTACCTGGCCGACGAGGTCGACGAGATGCTGGACGCGCTGATCGAAAGCGACAGTGATGAGCTGTCCGAACGGACGCGTCGCCGTCCGCGGCCGTCGCGACCGGGCGGCAGCCGGCCACCGATGGTGCGAACGGCAACCGGCACGTCCGCCTACCGCGGACCGATGGCGCAGGGCTACGTCACCCAGAGCCAGCTGAGGGAGGCCCTCGCCCGGGTCGGCACCGACGCGCGCCGCAATGCCGAGGGCATCAAGACGGTCAACGCGCAGCTCGGCCGGCTGACTGACCAGGTGCGGAGCGTGGTCACGGTCAACGGCCTGCAGAACCGGCGGCTGAGCAAGCTCACCAAGCAGATGCAGCTCGACGCCGCGCTCGACCTGGCCGCGGCGGTGACCTTCGATGAGGGCGGCGGACGGGTGAACCTCTTCCAGCTGCTGAAGGGGGCGGTCAAGAGCGGAGCCCTCGGTGAGCCCAAGGGTGCACTGGGCAATCCCCTGCTCATCGGTGGGGCCGGGTTCCTGCTGAACAACCCGAACATCTTCAAGTCGATAACGAGCTAGCGGCGGAGTCGCCACACCAGCCACAGGAGGGATGCGATGTCCGTCAATTTTCCGTTGAGCCTCGGTGCCCGCCCAGCGTCGAGGGCTGGAGGAAGCACGGTGGCGCTGCCGGTCAACCTCGGCGGGCCGGGTCTGCTCGCGCCAAACGTGACCGCACGCGAGTCGAGGGCGCTGCCGGCGGTCGCTGCGGCTGCGCCGATCGCCCAGCCGCAGCGCGCCCTGGAGGTAGCGACGCAGGCACGGGAAAACCCTGGGGTGACGCTCAGCCAGCTGGTGGAGGCCGACCTGAAGCCGGTTCTCGACGCGGTGATCCACGCGCAGAGCGATCGGTCCGGGGCACCCACGCCTACCGAAGTGGAGAGGGTGGTGGCAAGAGAGATCGGCGCGGACCCGGTACTCGTTGCCGTGGCCTCATCGGTGGTGCGAGCCAACACTCAGGCCGCCGATGCCGTCCTCTACTGGGTCGCATCGGCCGACCTGGACCTGTACGAGCGTGCCACCCGGGCCGCGGTGCGGGAGACCCTGCTGGCGAAGATCCCGGTGCTCACGACGCAGGCGCCATCCGGTGGCCAGCCCGGGCCCGGTGACTCGGGTGCCAGGATGATGGCCCTCGAGACGGCCGTGGATGGCCTCGAGGCGACGGTCAAGAGCGTCGACTCTACGGTGAAGAACCTCAACGCCCAGATAACGGATCTCACCACTCGGGTCGAACGGCTTGAGGGTGGTGGGCCGTCGTCGGCGAAGACGAAGAAGCAATGACCGATCTGCACGAGTACGATCCAGCGCTGGCCGAGGCGGCCGGCGAAGGCGGGGGTGCAGATGAGATCGCGGTCATCGTCCGGCTCTCCGCCGACTGGGTGCTGCCGGACGGCGTACGGATGGTCTCGCGGTTCGGTGACATCGCGACCGTACGAGCACCTCGAGAGCGGCTGGCTGACATCGCGACGTGTGACTCCGTGCTCGCGCTGGAAGCCTCTCGCCCGCTGCGGTTGGTCGATGCCCCGCCGGCGGAGCCCGACGACGATGACGCTGTGCCGTACCTGCGGCGGCCGCCGGGGGTGATCGGCACGGGCCGCGGTGTCGTGGTCGCCGTCCTGGACTGGGGAATTGATCTGGGGCATCCGGCATTCCGGCACGATGATGGCTCGACCAGATTCCTGGCCTTCTGGGATCAGCACGGTCGTCCTGATGCTGCGACCGCCGCGCGGTGGGGCTACGGCCGCATCTACCAAACCGACGAGATCGATAGAGCCCTGCAGGCGCCCGATCCCTACCGGGCGCTGGGGTATCACCCGGCGGACGCCGACGAGCGCGATCCGGAGAGCGGTGAATGGAAGGGGGCACACGGGACCCATGTGCTCGACATAGCCGCTGGCAACGGACGCGGCGGTACGATGCCCGGCGTCGTGCCCGAGGCACACCTCGTCGGCGTGCACCTCGCACGGACAGCCAGGGTGCTCGGACGGGCGAACCTGGGCGACTCGGCGACGGTGCTGGAGGCTCTCGACTTCGCCTTCGCGGTCGCCGGCGATCGGCCCTGTGCCGTCAACATGAGCATCGGCGCTCATGGCGGCCCGCACGATGGCACGACCCTCGTCGAGCAGGGGATTGACCGGGCGATCTCACTGCGACCAGGCCGCGCGGTGATCCTGAGCGCGGGAAACTACGCGGCGGCACAAGCGCATGCCCGAGGTCGAGTCCAGTTCGGACGGGACGAAGTCTTGCGCTTCACGGTGCCCGCCGAGGACCCGACGGGTAGCGAGCTGGAGCTCTACTACGCGTCCGCGGACCGCTTCACGGTGCTGCTCGTCGACCCATCGCATAGTGTCGTCGCGCGGGTGGCCTCCGGTGCCGACGGCCCGATCGTGTCCGGCGACGCGGTGGTCGGTCACATCTACCACATCGAGCGGGGCGCGAACGTTGACCGGCATGTCGACGTGTTCTTGAACCCCGGAGCACCGGCCGGAGTATGGCAGGTGCGGCTGCTGGGCGAGATCATCCAGGATGGTCGCTACCACGCCTGGATTGAACGCGACCGTGGCTTGCGGCCGAGGTTCGACCGGCCGAACGTCGATAGTGGCTTCACCACGGGCACGCTGTGCAACGGCCGGTTCGCTATCACCGT
>JBLNGJ010000253.1:0-7245 GCA_050264675.1 Micromonosporaceae bacterium | reverse complement strand
GACGAGGAAGCCACCGCCCGCCAGGAACGCCTGCGCGCCGACCGGTGGCTCACCGCAGTAACCACCTTCGAGGGCGCGGTGGCGATCAAGGGCGTGCTGGATCCGGTGGCCGGGCAGACCTTGCTCGCCGCTCTCGCCGCCTACACCACCGGCCCCGACCCCCACGCCGACACCGGCGACAGTGAAGTTGGCCGCACCGCCACCCAGCGGCGCGCCGACGCGCTGACCGAGATCTGCGCCCACGCCCTGGCCAACCCCGACCGCCCCGACGACGGCGGTGAACGGCCCCACCTACACGTCACCGTCCCGCTGGAAACCCTGCAGAATGCACTGTCGGCGGATCCGGGGACGCGGCCGGTCGGTGCATCGGGCGAGGCCGTCGCCGGGGGGTGCGACGGCGCCTCGACTGGGACCGGGGCCAGGGCAGCGGGGCCCTACACCGCGGCGGTGGCGCACCTGTTCCGCAGTACTCCACCCGCACTGCTCGGCCCCGGCCGGGAACCCATCTGCGCCGAAACGGCCCGGCGGTTGGCCTGCGACGCCGGGATCATCCCCGCCATCCTGGGCAGCCACGGCGAGCCGCTGGACATCGGCCGGCTCACCCGTGTCGTGCCTATCGGGCTACGCCGGGCCCTGGTCCTGCGCGATGGCGGCTGCCGGTTCCCCGGCTGCGACCGGCCCGCCGGCTGGTGCGACGCCCACCACCTGACCGCCTGGGCCGACGGCGGGCCGACCAGCCTGACCAACCTGGCCCTGCTCTGCGCCCGCCACCACACCCTGGTCCACGAAGGCCGCTGGCGCATCCAGCTCAACCCGACCACCGCCGAAATCAGCGCCTACCGACCCGGCGGCACCCGCCACGACCTGACCAGCCAACCCCGCGGACCCACCCGCGGGCCTTTGACCGGCAGCTAGTCGTCCGCGTCGCCGCCTCGGGAGGTATCCCGCAGGGCCGCGCGCAGGTCTTGATCGTCAACGGTGCGGCGCTCATGGTCGGCCTCGACCAGCTCGTAGACGACCTTCTGCACCGTCACGACCTTGGGGATGTCGGTGAGCACCGATTGGCCGCGCTCGCCGGCCGACTCCACGGTGAGGTTGCCGCAGCCGAGCAGCCGGTCGAGCAGGCTCTGCCGGGACGAGACGTCGTTGACCCGGGCCAGCGGAATGTCGCGCTGCTCCCGGTTGAAGACCCCTTGGCGCAGGAGCACCCGCTCATTGGTGAAGACGAAGTGCGTGCTGCGCCAGACCAGGAACGGCCAGAACGCAAGCCAGAGGAAGAGCACCACAGCGGCCGCGCCGACCACGACGACGAGGACGGTCGCGCCGGCCCCCGGGCCCAGCACGACCGCAGCCGTGATAACCGCGGCGACCGCGACGAGGGTCCAGAACGCCGGCACGATCATGGCCTTCCAGTGCGGGTGCAGATGCAGCACCACATGCTCGTCCGCGGTCAGCGAATCATCGGGGAAACCCACGCCAAACCTCCTTGTGCGATAACTCGCTTCCGCGCCGACCTTAGTAGGTTGCCGCCACCGGCGCTCTCCACTGAACCGGCGATTCGGGCAGATAGCGCCGGGCGAGCGGGTCGACAGCTCAGCGCAGGTGGGTTGGACAGCTCAGCGCAGGTGCGTCAGGTCACCGGCGGCGAGATGGTGGTGTGCACCGTTCGGTCCGATCAGCACCAACCGGCCATCGGCGTCCACATCAGACGCGAGACCGGTGAGCACGCGCCCGTCGGGAAGCTCGAGGCGGACCTGGGCGCCGAGCGTGCGGCACGCCGACCGGTACGCCGGACCCACCCCGCTCGCCGAAGGGTCGCCGCCGGCCGCCTCCCACCGGTCCAGCCATGCGGCCAGGCTCCGCAGGACCGCCCGCAGCAGCGGATCGCGGTCGGTGGCGCCGGCACCGGCCACCGCCAACGACGTGGCCGGCAGCCCGCCCGACGCCGGTGGAAGCTCATCGGCCCGTTGACCCACGTTGAGCCCGATGCCGAGCACCACCGCGGTCGCGTCCCCGCCGGCCGGCACCGCTTCGGCCAACAGGCCGGCGCACTTCGCGTACGTGCCATCGCCCACCCCGACCAGCAGATCGTTGGGCCACTTGAGCACCGCTTCGACCACGGCCACCCGGCCGACCGCCTCGGCCAGTGCCACCCCTGCGAGCAGTGGCAACCAACCTAGCCGGGCCGCCGGAACGACCGGGCGCAGCAGCACGCTGAAGGTGAGCCCGGCCCGCGCCGGAGCCAGCCACGTGCGCGCGAGCCGTCCGCGCCCGGCGCTCTGCTGTTCGGCCACGAGAACCCGCCCGGCCGGCGCTCCGGCCCGGGCCGCGGCGACGAGATCCTCGTTGGTCGAACCCGTCTCGGCGACCACCTGCAGGTCGGTCCACCGTCCGCCCGGCACGACCAGGGCGCGGCGCAGTGGGGCCACGGCGAGCGGCGGGCGGCTCAGGTCCGAGTACGGGTGCACCCGTTCATGGTCCGGCATCACGAGTCGATACGGCCGAGGCGGTCGATACGATCGACCGGTGACCAAAGCCAGGACTGCAGCCAGGACCACCGAAAAGGCCGCCGACGCGGCGCCCGCCACGGTGGCGGAGGGCGGACCGGACCTGCACACCACCGCCGGCAAGCTGGCCGACCTTGAGCAGCGCACCGACGAGGCGGCGCACGCCGGCTCGGCCCGAGCGGTGGAGAAGCAGCACGCGCGCGGCAAGCAGACCGCCCGCGAACGCATCGCCATGCTGCTCGACGAGGGCTCGTTCGTGGAGCTGGATGAACTGGCCCGACATCGTTCCACCAACTTCGGTCAGGAGGCGAACCGCCCCTACGGCGACGGTGTGGTCACCGGTTACGGCCTCATCGACGGCCGGCAGGTGTGTGTCTTCGCACAGGACTTCACGGTCTTCGGCGGCTCGCTCGGCGAGGTCTTCGGCGAGAAGATCGTCAAGGTGATGGACCTGGCCATGAAGATCGGCTGCCCGGTGGTGGGCGTCAACGACTCCGGCGGTGCGCGCATCCAGGAAGGTGTGGTCTCGCTCGGCCTCTACGGCGAGATCTTCTTTCGCAACGTTCGGGCCAGCGGCGTGGTCCCGCAGATCTCGTTGGTCCTGGGCCCGTGCGCCGGCGGGGCGGTCTACTCCCCCGCGCTGACCGACTTCACCGTGATGGTCGACCAGACCAGCCACATGTTCATCACCGGGCCCGACGTGATCAAGACGGTCACCGGCGAGGACGTGGGCTTCGAAGAGCTCGGCGGCGCCCGGACCCACAACACGCGCAGCGGCAACGCGCACTACCTGGCCGCCGATGAGGCCGACGCGATGGAGTACGTGCGGGCGCTGCTCGCGTACCTGCCCTCGAACAACCTCGACGACCCGCCGGTGCTGTTCGCCCCGGCCGACCTGGAGACCACCGACGCCGATCTCGAACTCGACACGTTGGTCCCGGACTCGGCCAACCAGCCCTACGACATCCACCGGGTCATCGAGCACGTGCTCGACGACGCTGAGTTCCTGGAGGTGCAGGAGCTCTACGCGCAGAACATCGTGGTCGGCTTCGGCCGGATCGAGGGCCACCCGGTTGGCGTCGTCGCGAACCAGCCGATGCACTTCGCCGGCTGCCTCGACATCGCGGCCAGCGAGAAAGCCGCCCGGTTCGTGCGCACCTGCGACGCCTTCAACATCCCCATCGTGACCTTTGTGGACGTCCCTGGCTTCCTGCCCGGCACCGGCCAGGAGTGGGATGGCATCATCCGCCGGGGCGCAAAGCTCATCTATGCCTACGGCGAAGCGACCGTCCCCAAGGTCACCGTGATCACCCGGAAGGCGTACGGCGGGGCGTATGACGTCATGGGCTCCAAGCACCTTGGCGCCGACCTCAACTTCGCCTGGCCTACCGCGCAGATCGCGGTGATGGGCGCCCAGGGCGCGGTGAACATCCTCTACCGGCAGGAGCTGCGCGACGCCGCCGACCCGGCCGGGCTGCGCCAGGAGCTGATTGCCGAGTACGAGGACAGGCTGGCCAACCCGTACACCGCCGCCGAACGCGGCTACGTCGACCAAGTCATCAAGCCTTCGGCCACCCGGGTTCAGCTGGTGCGGGCGTTGCGCGCTCTGCGCACCAAGCGGGAGGCGCTGCCCCCCAAGAAGCACGGCAACATCCCGCTCTGACCAAATCCGGCCCGGCGGCCGGCCGTGGAGAAAGCGGGGCAACACGCGTCCACGCTCCGGCCGCCCGAAGGCCGGCCGTGGAGAAAGCACGGCAACACGCGCCCACCCTTCGACCCGACCCGGACCCGGCCGTAGGGTGGCGGGGTGGATCTGCGGATCGTGCGAGGTGTACCCGACGATGAGGAGGTCGCCGCGCTTGTCGCGGTGCTGTTCGGGCTCCCCAGCAACACCGTCGCGGCGCCGGCGCCGGCGGCCAGCCGATGGGCCGCCTCGACCCGACCCCGGTCCGGGCGGCTCGGTGGGCCGGGCCGCGCCTCCTGGCGAGGCTCCACTCTGCCGCGCTGAATCAACACATCACCCGGACGGGACGATCACGACCCTCGGCGCGAAATGTGGAGTGCGACTGGACGGGCGAGCGGCGAAACCGCGATCACTACGGAGGCATAGTGAGCGACCAACCCCGGCTCGTCCTCGCCTCGGCCAGCCCGGCCCGGTTGCGCACGTTGCGGATGGCCGGCGTGGAACCTGAGGTGGTCGTCAGTGGGGTGGACGAGTCCAGTGTGGAGTCATCGGACCCGCGCGAGCTGTGCGCCACACTGGCCCGGCTCAAGGCGGTCGCGGTGGCCGGTCAGATCAAACGAGAGGCCCCGCCGGCCGGCGCGGATGGCCGGCCCACGTTCGTGCTCGGCTGTGACTCGGTGCTCGAGTTCGCCGGCGAGGTTCTCGGCAAGCCGGCCGACGGCACCGATGCGGTACGCCGGTGGCAGCGCATGCGCGGGAGCAGCGGGGTGCTGCACACCGGGCACTGTCTCATCGACGCGGCCACCGATGCCCGCGCCGAGGCGATCGCCAGCACGATCGTCCACTTCGGTGAGATATCGGACGAGGAGATCGCCGCGTACGTCGGCACCGGCGAGCCGTTGCACGTGGCCGGGGCGTTCACCATCGACGGGCTCGGCGGCTGGTTCGTGGAGCGCATCGAGGGCGACGCCGGCACGGTGATCGGCCTGTCGCTGCCGCTGCTGCGCCGGCTGCTCGCCGACCTGGGCACGTCGGCGCCCTCGCTGTGGCCGGCGACACTAGGCTCACCCGGGTGAGCCTCAAGTCGTTCGGCCTCTCCGAGGAACTGCACAGCTATCTCGTCGCCCATGGGTCCACTCCCGACGAGGTGACCGCTGCGCTGATCGAGGAGACCCGGGCCGCCCTGCCCGACCGGGCGCAGATGCAGGTGGCGCCGGAGCAGGCGGCGTTCCTGACCTGGTTCGTCGCGACGATCGGGGCCCGGCAGGCGGTCGAGGTGGGCACGTTCACTGGGCTCTCGGCGCTCTCGATCGCCCGTGGCCTCGGCCCCGAGGGGCGCCTGGTCTGCTTCGACATCTCCGCGGAGTACACCTCGGTCGCCCGGCGCTACTGGGCTCGGGCCGGCGTGGCCGACCGGATCGAGCTGCGGCTCGGGCCGGCCGCGCAGACGCTCGCCTCGCTGCCCGAGGAGGCGCACCTGGACTTCGCGTTCATCGATGCCGACAAGACCGGTTACCCCGATTACTGGGCGGCGCTGGTGCCCCGGATGCGGCCGGGCGGGGTGATCGCGGTCGACAATGTGTTACGCCATGGCCGGATCATCGACCCCGAGCCCGATGACCCCGACACCACCGCGATGGTCGCCTTCAACGACATGGTCGTCGGCGACGACCGGGTCGAGGCGGTCATGCTGCCCCTCGCCGACGGCGTCACCCTCGCCCGCCGGCGCTAGCCGGGTGGTGACCATGGCCGCGGCCGCGAGCAGCAGCGGGACGAGCAGGAACGCCCACCGGACACCGACCCGGTCGGCGAACGTGCCGAGCGCACACGGCGCCACGCCGTACGCGATGGCCATCGCGTAGGAGCCGCGGGCCGTGGCGAGGTCGGGCTGGCCGGCCGAGGCGCGCAGCGCGAGCGAGATGCCGAGCGGGAAGTGCAGCCCGTTGCCGATGCCGCAGATGACCAGCCCGGCCACCGCGAGCGGGGCCGGGGTGGCGAGCCAGAAGACAGCGAAACCGGCCGCGCTGACCGCCAGCGCGGCGAGCAGCAGCCGGGCCGCCGGCACCCGCAGGGCGAGGCGACCACCGGCGAGGCGGCCGAGGAACATCCCGCCGACGATCGCGGCCACCGCGCCGGCAGCGTCGGCCGGGCTCAGGCCGGCGCGCTCGCGCAGCAGGTCGGCCGCCCACAGGTTGATGCTCACCTCGACCGACCCGCAGAGCGCAATCACGGAGAAGGCGAGCCAGTACGCGCGGGGCAGCCGCTGCGGCCGGGTGGGCGGCGCAGTGCCGGCCGAGTGTCGCGACGGGGCGCGGCCAGCGGGCAGGCGAACCCGCCCGATCGCGGCGATCGCGGCCAGCCCGCCGAAGAACACCACCGAGACGGCGAGGCCGGGCCGCCAGGTCCAGCCGGCGGCGACGGTGGCGCCGATCACCAGTGGGGCCAGCGCCCCGGCGGCGCAGGCGAGCGCGTTCGCCTCACTGATCGCGGCCGGGCCGGCGCGGCCGTGGTGGTCGGAGAGACCGGAGATGAGCCCGCTCAGCAGCATGGTGCCGGCCGCCGCGACCGCCGCCGCGCAGGCGAGCGTGGCCGGCAACGGCCGCAGCAGGCACAGGCCCAGGATCGCGAGGCAGATACCGGTCAGCCCCGACCACATGGTGGTCGGGCGCCCGTACCGGCGGACGAGCCACGGGGTGATGACGCCGCCGATCACCGCGCCGGCCGCGAACGTGGTGCCGTGCAGGCTGGCCAGGCCCCGGCTGATGTGCTGCTCGTCGCGCAGCAGCGCAACAACCGGACCGAAGCCGTAGTTGAAGAAGCCCCACCCGGCGAGCAGGCCGTAGAGCAGAAGCGTCGACCGGTCCCGCACCACCCGGGGCACGGGGTGGGCGATGACGAGGGGCGCACCGGGAGGCACGAGCACGACGGTAACGGCGCCGGACCGGGCCCCGGCAAGCGATATGAGCAAGGTCTCCGACGGTTACCGGACACTCCGTGCGAACTCACGGGCCGCCCAGGTCACCGCGGCGACGGTGAGCACCCCCATGATGAGCA
>JBLNGJ010000252.1:0-2848 GCA_050264675.1 Micromonosporaceae bacterium | reverse complement strand
CTTCAACGTGGCCAACGGCGTTGACCCGCAGCCGCTGCGCAAGAAGATCGGCGACATCCTCGACGACATCTACCGCGAGGCCGATGAGAACGAGGCGCTGGTGGGTCGCACCGTCGTCGGTGGCGGGGGTCGTCAGATGTCGCGCGGCAAGGGGCCGGTAAAAGAGACCCGCAGCCGCGGGCGGGCGGTGCACACCGCCACCGCCGGTATGGCCCGAGCCGAGCTCGCCCAGCTCATCCAGGAACTCACCGACCAGATGCTCGCGGCCGCTCGGGAGCTGCAGTTCGAGCTCGCCGCCCGCATCCGCGACGAGATCGGTGAGATGAAGAAGGAGCTGCGGGCGATGGACCTCACCGGCGTGCGCTGAGCCTCAGCCGGCCGCGGCGAGCGCCTCGTCGTCGGCCGAGAAGTCCATGTCGGTCGGCGGGTCGGCTGGTGGGTTGGCCAGGTGCCAGTGCACCGATCGCTCCAGTGCCGCCTGCGGATCGGCCGGCCGCCAGCCGAGCACGTCGGCCGCCCGGCGGCTCGACACCAGCAGGTGCTGGGCTCGGTCGCGGGTCATCCACATGTCCTCCGGCAGGCTCGCGTCGGGGACGCGAACCAGCTGCGCGTCGTGGTGTGCGGCGTCGAGGATCTGCCGCGCCCAGGTGAGCATGGTGTGCCCGTACGGCTCGCCGACATTGAAGATCTGGCCGCCGGCGACCGCTGGATTGTCGATCGCCGCGAGCACCGCGGTGGCCACGTCGCCGACGTAGCAACGGGTCCACAGCCACGACCCACCACCGACGGGGATCCGTGTCCGCCCGGCCCGCACCCGTCGCAAGATGAACTCCTCGCGCCGCATCGGGTCGTGCTCGCCGTAGATCATCGCCAACCGCAACACGGCAGCGCCGCGCTCGAGGTAGAGCGGCTCGACATCGAGCTTGTCGTAGTCAGGGTCGCGGTGCACGCCCTCCCGGTTGCGGTACGGGTAGCGGGCCGAGCGCACCGGTGAGTCCTCGTCGATCGGCACCGGTTCACCGTCGAGGTCGTCGAGGAGCAGCCCGAGGGCCTGGTACACATCCATGCTGGAGAGCAGCACCAGGGCCGCGTCAGGCAGGTGCGGCAGCACCGCGTCGGCGTCGGCCCGGGTCATCGCGAGCGTGTCGACGATGGCGTCCGGGCGCCAGGCTTTGATCTGGTCGGCGACCGACGCAAGCTCGGCCCGGGCGACGTGCACATGCTGGCACGGCACGAGGTCGGCCGGCTCGGTGGTGCCCCGGTGCACCACCATCACCTCGTCGCCCCGGGCCACCAGCTCCTCGACGATCCGCCGTCCGATGAACTTCGTGCCGCCGACCACCAGAACCCGCATGGCCCACCCGACCAAAGACCGCCGCTACGTGGCAAGGGCGTTCGCGGCTGGCGTAACCAGCGCCGGCGCGGTTCATTGGATCGGATCGCTGTCGCCGCCATTTCGGCGCCCGGACCGGAGTGCCGCCGAACATTTCGGCGGTGGCAGAATCCGCCTCATGCAGGTCGAGGAGCACATCGCCGCCCTGGAGCGCGAGGGCCGGCTGCTGGCGGCGGCAGTAGGAGCGGCCGATCTCGACACGGCGGTGCCCACGTGTCCAGGGTGGACGGTACGGGAGCTGACCCACCACATCGGCCGCACGCACCGGTGGGCGGCGGCCTACGTCGGCGACGGCCTTCTTGAGCCGATGGGCCAAGACGAGCTGGACCGCCGGTGGGGCGCCCTACCGGACGACGCGCAGCTGCTCGCCTGGTTCCACGAGGGCCACGAGCACATCCTCGACTGTCTGCGGAAGGCGCCGGTCGACCTTCGGTGCTGGACGATCTTCCCGGCTGCGGCGGCGCTCGCCTTCTGGGCTCGCCGGCAGGCCCACGAGACGGCGGTCCACCGGGCCGACGCCCAAGCCGTACTCGGCGCGGTCGGCGCGTATGCGGCCGACTTCGCCGCCGACGGCATCGACGAGCTGCTGCGGGGCTTCTACTCCCGTCCGCGTAACCCGGTTCGGTCAGACCCGCCCCGCACGCTGCAGATCACCGCCACCGATGTCGTCGACGCGGCCTGGCATGTCCACATCGGACCGGAAGGGATGCGAGCGTCTCAAGGAACCGCGGCGGCCGACGCTGCGTTACGGGGTGGGGCCAGTGAGCTCTACCTGGCGCTGTGGAACCGGCGCGGGCTGGACGGCCTGGGCCTCACCGGCGACGCCACCCTGCTCGACCTGTGGCGCGAGCGAGCCACCGTCCGCTGGCGGTGAAAGCAGGGGCACCCTATTAACGTCTTCCGGTATAGGACGGTGCCCCTGCTAACCCTGACCTCGCTCGAAAGGCGGATCTAGTGTCGCGTAATCGTGATCGTTTACTTTGAGTTGTTGGCGAGGAGTTTGCGGTAGTCGCGTTGGAGTATGGCGACCTTCTCGAGGATCTGTTCGGCGGTCGCGGTCCACTCGAAGGGTTCGGCGTTGGCGTTCCAGTGGGTCACGTACTCTTCGATCTTGAGGATGAGGTGGCGTAGCGACGTGAACGTGCCGCGGCGGATGGCCTGGCGGGTGATGATCCCGAGCCAGCTCTCGACCATGTTCATCCACGAGCTGCCGGTCGGGGTGTAGTGCAGGGTGACGTTGGGATGCTCGATGAGCCAGGCGTCGACGTCGGGTCCGGAGTGGGTGGACAGGTTGTCCATGATGACGTGGAGCTCAGGCTTGGCCGGGTAGGCCGCTGAGACTTTGTCCATGAAGGACAGGAACTCGCTGGTGCGGCGTCGGGGAAGGCAATCGGTGTGTACCTGGCCGGTGTGCACCTCCAGGGCGGCGAAGAGGTTGGTGGTCCCGTGCCGTAC
>JBLNGJ010000251.1:0-3432 GCA_050264675.1 Micromonosporaceae bacterium | reverse complement strand
ATCGGTCGGACGGGCGAACTGCCGGTGCAGATCGCCGAGCCGCTCGTGGGCCGGGGCCTGCTCGCGATGGCGGGCCATCCGGTCCAGTCGGGCTCCCTGGTGCTCGGCGCGGTGCACGTGTACTTCGCCGACGCCGGACTCGAGGGCGCCGCCGAGGTGCTCGCTGCGGTGGGCTCGGTCGCACACGCGGTGGCTCGGCTCTACTCCGAGCGTCCGCCGGACCGCCCGCTGCCCGCCGACGATTCGGACCGCGACCTGTTCCTTGAGGTCGCCGGGCACGAGCTGCGCACGCCGGCGACGGTCATCAAGGGGTACGCGAGCACGCTCGCCGACCGCTGGGCCGCGTTGACCGAGGCGGATCGTCGGGAGGCCGTCCGGGTGCTCGCCCACCGGGCCGACGAGCTGGCCCGGCTGGTCGACCGGCTCTTCGCCGCGGCCGGCGTGCCGGCAACCGCCTGGCTGACCGCCGCGGTGCCGTTCGACCTCGGCGAAGCGGTGGCCCGGGCAATGGCCGAGCTGCCCGCTGAGCTGCGCCGGGCGGTACGGGTGGAGCTGCCCAACGGCCTGCCGCTCGCGCATGGGGATCCAGCCAGCCTGCCCTCGATCGTGGCCGAGCTGGTGACCAACGCCGTCCGGCACAGTGGAGGCGCCGCCAACAACGGCGCCGCCAACCACGGCGCCGCCGAGCATGGTGGCGCCGAGCATGGTGGCGCCGGCACAGTCGAGCTGCACGCCGGCGCCGACCAGGGAAACGTCTATCTGCAGGTCTGCGACCGGGGGGCAGGCATCGACCCCGATCACGTCGAGCGGGCCTTCGACCGGTTTTGGCAGGCCGGACTGGTGGCGCAACGACGCGGCGGGGTCGGGTTGGGTCTGTATCTCGTCAGAAGACTCGTGGAGCGACAAAACGGGTGGGTATCCTTACGTCCACGTGAAGGTGGCGGTACCGTCGCAGAGGTACGGCTGCCACGCGCCGATGGTCCCATTCGACCGCCGGTGACCGGGGAGGCTTAACGTGTCAACCGCGGCGGTGAGCGAGCGCGCCTGGTGTGTGGTGGTTCCGCACCATGCGCGCGGTGCCCGGCTGGCCCGGCACCGGCTCGCTACCGCATTGACCGGCCTCGTTCCGGCCGAACTGCTCTCTGATGTGGTCGCGGTCGTGGCGGAGTTGGTCGGCAACGCCGTGCGCCACGCCGAGCCGCTGCCGGGTGGCGTGGTCCGGGTGGCCTGGCGGCTGGCTCCGGCCGAGTTCCCGGACCTGACCACGGTGGACCTGCGGGTCACCGACGGAGGTGCCGAGAACTCCCCGGTGGTGCGGGCGGTGGGGCCCGAGGCGATGAACGGACGCGGCCTGGCCATCGTCGCCGCGCTCGCCACCCGGTGGGGGGTCGAGCGGGACGGCCTGGGGCAGTGCGTGTGGGCCACGCTCTCCGCCCCCAAGGAGTCGGCGGTCGCCTGAGTCCCCGCCTGGCTCCCAGCGCGGTGGCCCATGATGGACCAATGACCAGGACCGCGCGCAAGTCTCGCCAGGCCCGGGCCACCGCCCCGGCGACCGCCAAGGTGCGGGAGGTGTTCGTCGCCCGTCCGTTCCAGCACCTCGCCAGCGAAACCGACTGGGTGGCGCTGCGGGAACTGGTGCCGGCGGCGAGCGCACCGCTGCGGCTCACGGCCGAGCTGGTCGAGCGGTACGGCGAGCGTCCGGTCACCGTGGCGACCGTGCTGCCGATGGCCTGGCCGGCGATGACCAAGAAAGACGGACGCGTCCTGATCGGCCTGCAGCGCTACCTGCCTTCGGCCGACCCGAGCCAGGATCTCGCGGCGGCGCTGCTCGCCGCGCTGCAGACCGAGCCCGGCGACCAGGTCGCGGTGCCGGCGCAGCCCGGGCCCGGCCCGCGGCTGCAGGACCTGCTCACCGACGGGGCGCTCGACGTCACCGTCCACGACGGCTTCGAGTTCTGGCTGGACGAGGAGCCGCCGGACGAGGTCAAGTCCTCCTTGGAGCGGGCGAACGCGTCGCTGCACCCGACGGTCAAGCTCGCGGCCGCGCCGGCGGCGTACTGGTCGCGGATGCCGGAGAAGGCGCACGTGCGCTGGGTGTTGCCCGATGACGAGGAGGCGGCGCTGCGGGCGCTGACCCGCCTCGCCGCCGACGGCACCTTGCGCCTGGGCGAGCAGACCAAATTCGCCGGCATGTTCCGCGCGCTCGGCCTGCTGATCCCGGTGTGGGACCTGCCCGCCGCCGCGCCGGCGCCGGAGTGGGAGGAGCCGCTCGCCGCCCTGGCCGGTCGTTACGCCGAAGCGCTCGCCGATGACACGCCGCTGAGCCCCGAGCAGCGCCGGGCCCGGCAGGGGCTGCTCGGCCGTCAGCTCACGCTCCGCTGAGCCGAGCGCTCGACCCGGCCTACGTGAATGTCGCATTCATTCATGTCCGGCCGTGGCTTGACGTCTGTCGCTGCGCTCGGGTGATCATCTAGGGTAGCCACAACCACAACTCAACTGGTTCCTCTCGCAAGCTTCGAGAAACTGAAAGGCCGGGACCTGCCGGAGGTGCACCGTGACCGCGTCCAGAGTGGACCGATCCGCCGCCGGTTGGCTACCGGGCTGGCGCGGCAGCCGGGCTCGGCGTCGGGCCGGGGCCCGGCGGCGCCGCGTCGAGCAGCGGGTGCAGCTACTCGGTCCACAGTGGCGGGTCGTGGATTACAACCCGGCCGACCCCGACTTCCTGGCCATTGGCCCCGGTGGCATCTTCCAGGTGACCGTCTGCGACCACGGCCGGGCCCGGGTCCTGCTCGCCGGTGAGGTGGTGCAGGTGGACGGGCACCGCCCGCCGTACGTTGCGCAGGCCCGCCGCGACGCCACCCGCATCTCCGATGCGCTGTCGCGGGCGGCCGGGCGTCGGATCCCGGTCATCCCGCTGCTCGCGTTCCTCGGCTCGGGGGAGATCGTCTACTACGGCCGCCCGCCGGAGGGGTGTGTGGTCGCCTCGTACCGCGATCTCGGCCGGGCCCTCGACGCGCACGGTAACCGACTCGCCCAACCGACCATCGACAAGCTGGCGGCGCTCGCCGCGCGCCTAGAAATCGACCTCAATAAGTAATACCGGACATCTCGTCCGGCGTGCCGCGCCCGCGACGCGCCGAGTCGGCTGACAAGGCCCGCCTTCCGCCGTTAGCTTCATGGTGACGCGCCGGCGAGCGAAGGAGGTCCGGTTGCCGCATCTGGAACTGTCGCTGTCCGAACCGAACCTGCTCCGCCCCGGAATGCCCGGCCCGTACGACGGTGACCCGCTCACCCGGTGGGCCACGGCGACCACCGCGGCCTTCGAGCCGTGCGTGCTCATCGATGCGGCCGGCGTGGTGGTGGCCGCGTCCCGGGCGAGCGGTCAGCTGCTCGCCGTCGGCACGGTCGAGGCGGTGGGTCGTGGGCTGGTCG
>JBLNGJ010000250.1:0-8930 GCA_050264675.1 Micromonosporaceae bacterium | reverse complement strand
TAGATCCGCCTCGCGCCCGCCCCACCCCCGTAGATCTTGGATGATTCGCGGGCCTATAGGCCCGCGAATCATCCAAGATCTACGGGGGTGGGGCGGGCGCGAGGCGGATCTACGGGGCTGGGCGGGCGCGAGGCGGCGGCGCCGGCAGCACATTCGGCCGCGCCGCCGGGCGGCCGTTAGGGTGCGTGCATGGACGAAGCGGTCGGGACGCGCTGGCTCGCCGACGGGCTAAGCTTCCGCGTCCCCGACCCGGAGCGGCGCCTGGCCGGCGTACGCCTGGTTGCGGAGGTCGCGCCGCGGCGGGCCCGGCCCGAGTTCGAGTACGACGAGAGCGAGCACAGCTGGCGGCTGTGGTGGCCGCCGCCGGACGCCTGGCGGCTGGAGTACCGGTTGGAGCTGCACCACCCGGACGGCGGCAGCGAGGTGGTCTGCGACCCAGATAACCCGTTGCGGGCCGCCGGCGCCTTCGGTGACCGGTCGGTGCTGCACCGGCCCGACTACACCGAGCCCGGCTGGCTGCACGCACCGGGCGCCGAGGGTTCCTGGCGCGAGCTCTCCATCCCCGCACCGTCGCTGGGGGCCGACGTGTGGGCCCGGATCTGGTCCCCGGCGGTGCCGACCGATCAGATGCTGCTCGCCCACGACGGCCCGGAGTACGACAAGCTCGGCGACCTCGGCCAGTTCTGCGCCGCGCTGATCGGCGCCGGACGGGTGGCGGCGCACCACCTGGTGCTGCTCGCGCCGGGCCCGCGCGACGAGTGGTACTCGGCCAACCCGGCGTACGCGCGGGCGCTCGGCGGCCCGGTGCTGGCCCGGCTGCGCGCGGAGCTGGGCTCGAACCGTCCCGTCGTCGGCCTGGGCATCAGCCTCGGTGGCCTGGCCATGCTGCACGCGCAGCGGCACCGTCCGGCCGCCTTCGCCGGCCTGTTCCTGCAGTCGAGCAGCTTCTTCCGCCGCCGCCTGGACGGGCAGGAGTCGCGCTACCGGCGGTTCGGCCGCATCGTGCGGTTCGCCGACCGGGTGGTCGCGGCCTCGGCCACACCCCGGGCGGTGCCGGTCGGGCTGACCTGTGGCCGGGCCGAGGAGAACCTCGCCAACAACCGAGAGCTCGCCGCGACGCTGGCCCGACAGGGTCATCCGGTACGGCTGCACGAAACGCCCGACGCGCACAACTTCACCGCCTGGCGGGACGCCCTCGATCCGCACCTGACCGACCTGCTCGGCGAGGTCTGGCCGCTACCGACCGGATCGGGGTGACCATGCGCGTGCACCGGGTGCAGCTGCACTCACCCGAGATCGGTGCCCCCGGCACCGTGGTCGGCTACGGGCACGCTGGGCGGCCGGTGCTGGTCTTCGCCTCCGAGGCCGGCCGGGCCGAAGACTTCGCCAACAACGGCATGGTCGGCGTGGTGGCCGACCTGGTCGAGTCCGGGCGCGTGCGACTGTACTGTGTGGACTCGTTCGACACCGGCTCGTGGTCGGCCCAGCACCTGCCGCTGGAGGACCGGGCCCGCCGGCACGGGTGGTTCGAGTCGTGGATCGTGCACGCGGTCGTGCCGCACATCCGGTCCGAGGGCGATGGTGAGCTTGTCGCCACCGGCTGCTCGATGGGTGCTTTCCACGCGCTGAACACGGCCCTGCGGCACAGCGACATCTTCGGGCTCGCGCTGTGCTTCTCCGGCAGCTACGACCCGACCCGCTGGCACGGCTGGGGTGAGCCGGGCGACCAGGCGTACCTCAACAACCCCTCGGCCTACGTGATGAACCTCTCCGGTGAGCACCTCGACCGGGTGCGCTCGCAGGTGCAGGTGCTGCTCGTCTGCGGGCAGGGCCAGTGGGAGGATACGACTGGAGCGCTGGAGTCCACCCGGGCGATGGCCGGGCTGCTCGCCGCGAAGGGCATCCCGTTCCAGCTGGACCTGTGGGGCCACGATGTGCCGCACGACTGGCCGTCCTGGCGGGCCCAGTTCGCCCACCACCTGCCGCGCTTCTGCTGACCAGCCGGAGGTCGCCATGTCCACTGTGGAGCACGTGATCGGGATGCTGCTCGGCACCGAGGAGGACTGGCCCCGCGCCTTCCAGACGCTGGTGCGCCGGCTCGGCCCGGTCGTCGACGGCTCGAACACCACCCACCACCTGAGCACCGAGCGGTTGACCATCGAACCGTTCAACCTGCGCGACAAGCCGCGCCAGGCGCTGGTGGTCGACCGGCTCGCGTACTGGTACTACCACCCCCGGGAGTGGCTGAAGAAGGTCGCCCTGATGGACGGCGTCTACCTGCTCAACAGCCCGTTCACGTTCCAGTCGATGGAGAAGCACGCGGCGTACTGCGCGATGATGCGCCTGGGCCTGAAGGTGCCCGAGACCGTGCTGGTGCCGTTCAAGAACCCGGTCGACAACGCCCGCTGGGCCTACACCGCGGCCCGGTACAACCGCTCGTTCGACCTCGACGCCGTGGCCGCCTCGCTGGGCTACCCGCTGTTCATGAAGCCCTACGACGGCGGCGCCTGGGTCGGCGTGTCGCGCATCGAGGACAGCGCCGCGCTGCACGCCGCCTACGACGAGTCCGGGCAGCGACTGATGCACCTGCAGCAGGCGGTGGAGGGCTACGACGTCTTCACCCGGTCGCTGTCGATCGGGCCGGAGACGATGGTGATGAAGTTCCGCCCGGAGCTGCCGATGCACGAACGCTACGCGGTCGAGCACCAGTTTCTCGACGCCCAGACCGGCACCGAGGTGGTCACGATCTCGCGACTGGTCAACGCGTTCTTCCGGTGGGAGTTCAACTCGTGCGAGTCGCTGGTACGCGGCCGTGACGTTTTTCCGATCGACTACGCCAACGCCTGCCCCGACGTGGCGCTGACCTCGCTGCACTACTACTTCCCGTGGGCGATGACGGCGCTGCTGCGCTGGAGCGTGTTCTGTGTGGTCACCGGGCGGCGGTTCCGGCCGGACCTGGACACCTCGCAGTACTTCGCCATCGCCGACCGGGCGGACCTGAGCTACGAGGAGAAGCTGGTCGAGTACGGCCACCTCGCCGATGCCTACTTCGACGCCGACCGCTACGCCGACTTCTGCTCCTCACGCCTGGCCCACGTCGAGGAGATGGTGCACGACTGGGTCTGCTCGGCCGACTTCGATGAACTGCTCGTCGACACCGTGCGCGCCACCTATCCCCCGCACGAACACGACCAGTTCCTCGACCACTTCCGCGGCCTCATCGGCGCCTGGGTCGCCGACCATCGCCGGCCGGGCTGAGGAGGCGACCGAACGACGCCGCAGCGGCGACCGAACCGCTGTTGACCTTGACCAGACCGTCTGGCATCGTGGTGGCCTATTCGTTCTCGGCTATTCAGGCTGGCAGGTGGCCGTGGCGTCGGTGACCGCGCAGGCGCTGGGGTCAGACCGCAGCGTCGCGGATCGCATCCTCACGATCATGGGGGTCGTCATCCCGCCGGCCTCGGTGGTGATCGGCGCGATCCTCACCTGGCAACGCCTGACCACCTGGCGCGACCTCGCCATCTTCGCCGGCATGTTCGTCGTCACCAGCCTCGGCATCACCATCGGGTTCCACCGGATGCTGACCCACCGCAGCTTCGAGGCTCATCCGGTGGTCCGGTTCGTGCTGCTCGCGCTGGGCTGCATGGCCGGCATGACCGATCCGGTGCGGTGGAGCGCGATCCACCAGCAGCACCACGCCCAGTCGGATCGAGACGGCGACCCGCACTCGCCGCGCAGCGGGCTGTTCCACGCGCACATGGGCTGGTGGATCCCCGGGTTCCGGGCCGACGCGCTGACCTACGCCCGCCGGCTGACCGACGACCGGATGGTGCAGTTCTTCCGGCGCACGTACTGGGGCTGGATGGCGGTGACGTTCCTGATCCCGTTCCTGCTCGGTGGCTGGACCGGGATGTTGTGGGGAACCGGCGTGCGGGCGTTCTTCGCCATGCACCTCAACTTCAGCGTGAACTCGATCTGCCATACGTTCGGCCGGGTCGACTTCGACACCGGCGACCGCAGCCGCAACCACTGGCTACTGGGACTGCTGGCCTTCGGCGAGGGCTGGCACAACAACCACCACGCGTTTCCGCGCTCGGCCCGCCACGGCCTGCGCTGGTGGCAGGTCGACATCTCCGGCTACCTCATCCTGGCCATGGAGCGGCTCGGCCTGGTCCACAATGTCCACCGCGTGACCCCGCATCGGCAGCAAGCCAAGCGGATCAGGAGGGCCTGACCCAATGCCGAACACCGGTTGGTTGCGCGTGCTCTTCGGCTTGGTCTTCGGCCAGGCCCTGCTGCTCGGCGTGGCGATCATCTGGCCCACCACCATCGACGAGACGCTGCCCTGGCCGGCGAGCCCGCTCAACGCCCGGTTCATCGCCGCGCTCTACTGCATGGGTGCGGCCACCTCACTGCTGGCGATGCTGGCCCGCGGCTACCGCGAGGTGCGCATCCCGCTGGTGCTCGTGGGCATCCTCACCGGCGGCCTGCTCCTGCTCACGCTGCCCCACCTCGACGAGTTCACCACCGCCACGTTCCCCTACCGCTGGGTGACCTTCTACTTCCTCGACGCGCTCATCATCGGTGCGGTGGTGTGGCGGCTGCGCGGGCAGGACCCGGTGCCGCCGCGTCAACCGCGTCGCAGCTTTTCGGCACTGCTCCTGCTCGGCTACGCCGCGGCGCTCACCGTGGCCGGCGGGGTCATGCTCGTGGCGCCTTCGTTCGCGGTCGACCTGTGGCCATGGAACCTCACCCCGATCCTGGCCCAGGTCTACAGTGTCTTCTTCCTCACGTTCGCCATCGGCGCCCTGCTCTGCGCGCGCGACCCGCGGCCCGAGGCGGGGCGCATCTTCGTCCTCGCCACCATCGTCATGCTCGTGCTCATCCTCGCCGTCTCGGTGGCGTACGCCGAACGGTTCCGCCCGGGCATCTCGACCTGGCTGTGGTACGTATTGTGGGGTGCCGCCCTGCTGGCGATGGCCACCGCGAGCGTGCAGGGCGCGCGCGGCGAGCGCCACGGTCACCCGAACCAACGGCCTAGCGAGCGGGTCGCATGAGCACGCGATTCGTACGGGGCTATCTCCTCGTCGTCCTGGGTGGACTGTTCCTGCAGGGCGTCGGATCGCTGTTGTTCCGGTTGGTGCCCCGGCTGCCGGCGAGCTCGCCGTTGCTGGTGCGCGGGGTGTTCGGCATCGACTTCCGGCACTCGTGGATCCACATCCTCTGGGGCGCCGCCGGGGTCGGCTTGCTCGTGCTCCGCCGTGACCCGGCGACCGCCGCGCGGCTGGCCCTGGTCTTCGGGGTGTTCTACACCGCGCTCGGGTTACTCGGGGTCAGCCTGCACCACCCGCTCGGGCTGGAGTTGGGTCACTTCGAGAACACCTTCCACCTCACCGCCGGTCCGCTCACCCTGCTCGTCGGTGGGCTCGCGATACTCCGCCGACCGGCACCGATCGGCTAGATGATCTACGACGATTCGACCCCTGGAGATCAGGCGCATAGATCAGGGTTAGGTATAATTCGCATAAGTCAGGCACGTGATCCACCGACCGGGTTTGTGTTCGCTAGCGACGTCCTCCCGGCAGGTTGTCTGTTGAGCACGCTGTTTCGGCCACGCGGGAGGTGAGACTTACCTATGGGCGTAGCCCTTCTAGAACACACCGGTCCGTGGACCGAGGAGGACTACTTCGGCCTCGGCGAGACCGCGAATCGCGTTGAGCTACTTGACGGGAGTCTGTTGGTGAGCCCCGCGCCGACCACCCGACATCAGCATCGGTCCCGTCGCCTCGCGAACGCTTTGGATGCAGCGGCCGAACCGACCGGACTCTGGGTATTCGAGGCCGTCAACGTGCGCCTGCAGGTGGGCCGCGTCGTCATCCCCGATCTCGTGGTCACGAGGCTCGAGGACGAGACAGCTATCGACGCAACCGAGGTGACGCTGGTCGGCGAGGTCGTCTCACCGGGAAGCGCCTCATCCGATCGCCTGATAAAGCCTCAGCTGTACGCTGCCGCCCGGGTCGCGTGGTACCTGCTCGCTGAGCAGGACGCGACGAGCGTGACACTCCGTCTGCTCCGGCTAGATGACACGCACTACGTCCAACACGCAGCGGCCAAGACCGGCGAAGTCTTGCCGCTACCGGCCCCGTTCACCGGACAGATCGACACCAGCACCTTGCTCCGACGGTAAGGCGAAGGTGGACCGGCGCCGAACGAAAGCGCTGCGGTCCGCACGGCGGCGTTGCTTGGGCAACCCTGGTTGTCGTCCCCCTTACCGTCAACCGAATGGGTGCACTGGTGTATCCCGGGGTGGTCCGGGATGGTTGTGGTGGGCCGTACGTTCTCCATTGTCCGTAATGGAAAGTCGGCGGAGCCGGGAACCCGGGTCGCGTGCATTTCCTTCGCCACCGGCGATGGGCGACATGGAGTTCACGGCCGCAGCCAGCCGGGTGTGGGCCAGCCGATGAGGGCCAGCGTCGAGTGGCGGCTCTGCCGCGGACCGCCAAGATCGCTACGGGCTACCTACAATCTGGCGCGCACCCCCTACAGATGAACCCCTTGGGCGATGTTGTACTTGCAGCGGATAATCGCTACCTATGTACAGCGGTGGCGATGGAGTCTGGGACGGCAGTCGCGGCCCGACCGGATGCCCGCGGACACTGAGATCGCACGTGGGAGACCGGCCGTGAGCCGCCGGCGCAAGTACCCGCCGCCGCCGTCCGAAGCGCTGATCACGTTGCGCTTGACGCTGCGCTGCCCAATCGATGCGCGACACCCATTGGGCGGGATCTACCGCAGGGGCGGTTCGGCGACCCGCCCGAGCCTGAATCGCTGCCTCGGATTGCCTTGCAACACAAGGCATGCAGACGGGATTAGGAAACCATCGCTGTATCGCCTGAGCTTCAGGCAGCGCTTGGGGATCTGAAGCGGACGTCGAGCTCGACGCCCAAGGCACGGGCGAGTCGCTGAAGGACGGGCAATGTCGGGATCGTGCCACCGGACTCGAAGCGCGCGACGGCAGACTGAGTCATGCCAGCCTCCTGCGCCAGGCGGGTTTGACTCCATCCCATTTGCTCGCGCAGCTCGCGAACGTCACGACCAAGTTCGTAGGCGAACCGAGCAGCCTCATACTCCTCGGTCGCTCCGGGTTCGGCCATACGGCGATCGCGAAGCTCGCTCCAACGGGTGCGGTCGCTCATTGGTCACTCCTCCTCATCGACCGTGTGCTCCTCGTCCACGCAGCGGGCCAGTGCCCGTCGTGCCCGCTCGACCTGTCGGTCTTCCCGCATCTTGGTCTTGTGGAACACCGTCAGCAGGATGATCCTTTGCCCAGCAGCGATCCAATAGGTGACACGCATCGCTGCCTGATCCAGGTTGAACCGCAGCTCCCGAAGCCTGCCGTCGAGCTGTCGCGTGTACGGCTCGTCCAACAACGGACCATGCTCGGCGAGAAGGTCAATGTAGAACGCCGCCCGCGCAAAGTGCAGGGTCGGTAGTGCCTCCAGCCAGTCCCGGACCTCCGGTTCAAGCTCCACCGTACCCCAGCCTATAGCGTCGATGCTATAGGTAACCGCCCACAAATCCTGGTACCGCGCCGCGAGATCCGCGCGCCCGTGTTTCCGGCTGGGTCACCAGCGCGCTGAGCTGGCGACCGCAGACAGGCACGCCGGCGGCAGGTGGAACTCGCGCAGGGCTTCGAAGTCGGCCGGCAGCCCGGTCGGACCCTGCTCGATCTGGTCGGGACGGCCGGCCAGCAGTGCCCGTGCGCTGGCGAGGTATCCGGGCAGCGCCTCCTCGCCGACCCACGGACGCGGTGCGCCAGGGCGCAGCGCCGGGGTGAGGTCGGCCAGACGCAGCGCCGGTTGGGGCCAGCCACTGCGGTGGCGCCAGTGCCCGCTGGCCGGATCGAACCGGTAGTCATCGAGCAGCCGGTGCCCGTACCAGCCGATCAGGTCGACCGCCTCGATGACGTAGTCGACACAGGCGGCCGACATCAGGTAGTTGAACGTGACCCGGGCCCAGCCCGGTTTCGCGCCGAGCCGGCCGCGGCTCACCTGCTCCTGGATGGCCCGTGAGCGCCTCGCGTCGATGCCGAGAAGATCGTGCCCGTACGGGCCGGCGCAGGAGCACCCGCCACGGGCCTGGATGCCGAAGAGGTCGTTGAGGAGCGTGACGACATAGTGGTGGTGCAGGTAGCGCTGGCCGTGGCGGACCCGGAAGGAGATGATCGGCAGCCGCGGCGCGGTCGGGCTGCCCAGCACCTCCAGGTGCGGGTTGGCCGCCCAACGCCGCAACGCCGATCGACACACCCGTTCGTCGACCGCCTCGATGACGTCGGTGCCGATCGCATCCTTGAGCGCGAAGACCAGGCCGGCCCGGATCGACTCGACGATCGCCGGGGTGCCGCCCTCCTCCCGCACCACCGGGTCATCGGCGTACCACTGCCCTGGCCCGGTTGGCCCGCCGCCGCGGTGACGCCGACACGGCGATCGCCGGTCTGCTCGCGATTCTCGAACGCGATCCCTACGACGAAGACGCTCACCGCGCGCTCGTGGCCACCCTCGTCGGCGCCGGCCGGCACGGCGAGGCCCGGCGGGCGCATGCCCGCTACTGCGAGGCGATGCGCACGATCGGTGTCGCGCCGCCCGACGATGTGCTGCTCAATGGCGGCGCAGCCACTCGTGCACCAAGCCGAGGTTGGTGAGCAGCGTCAGGTGACCGTCGTCGTCGGTGAGGTGGGTCTGTGCGTGGGCCGCCTGCCGGGCGAGCCACTCGCCGTGCGTGAACGGCACCATCAGGTCATGGCGTCCCTGCACCAGCAGCACCGGGACGCGGATCTGGCCGAGGTCGAAGCCCCAGGCCCGGGTGAACGCCAGGTCGTCATCGAGCCAGCCGTCGTAGCCGGCCCGCTGACCGGTGGCGATCCAGGCGTA
>JBLNGJ010000249.1:0-3794 GCA_050264675.1 Micromonosporaceae bacterium | reverse complement strand
TCGGCGCGCGACAGGGCGGCGGTCATCGCCTCGGCGCAGCCCCCGACGTGGGTGGCGAAGTCGGCGCCGTCGGCCACGGTGAGCCGCAGCGGCACGGTGTCCACACAGAACCCGATCATGTCCGCGAAAGCCTCGTTCCCGCGGTCGGCCACCGGCACGCCCACGATGAGATCCGCTTCGCCAGTCAATCGCCGTAGCAGCTGGCCGAAGGCGGCCAGCAACACGGTATAGGGCGTCGTGCCCAGGTCGCGGGCCAGAGCGCGGATCGAGTCCGCGAGCCCGGGCGGGATTTCGCCCAGCGTGCGGGCGCCACGGAAGGTCTGCACCGCGGGCCGCGGCCGGTCGCGGGGAAGATCGAGGGTGGTCGCCACCCCGCGCAGCCGGTCGGTCCACCATTGGGCGTCGGTCTCCGACCGCTCCCGTTCCTCGAGCCAGGCAACGTAGTCGGCGAAGGTCGCCGGCAACGGTTCCAGGCGATCGATCTCACCGGCATAGGCGTGGGCCAGGTCCCGATACAGGATCTCTTGCGACCACCCGTCGAAGACGGTGTGGTGCAACGTCAACGCGAGCACGTGCTCGTCCTCGCCCAGGCGCAGCAGAAGGGCCCGCCACAGGCAGTCGTTGGCCAGATCGAAGCGCTGCCGAGCCTCGGCTTCGAGGCGTTGCGCGACCGCGTCGCCGGTCCGGCCGGAGAAGTCCTCCACCGCGAAGGGAACCGGGTGACCCGGTGGATCGACGGCCACGTGCGGCACACCGGCGGTGTCGGCCAGGCGCCAGCGCAGAACCTCGTGGCGTCGCGCCACCTCGGGTAAGGCTCGGGCGAGCCGGTCGAGATCGAGCGGGCCGCGCAGCCGCTCGGCGAAGGCGATGTTGTAGGCCGGGGTGTCGCCGGCGAGCTTGTCCACAAACCACACGCGGCGCTGTGCCGCCGACAGGCTGGCCGGTCGTTGGGCCCGCATCGACGGCCCGGCGCTCAACGGCGCCTTGGCGACCCGGTCGGTCAGCCCACCCAGGCTGCGACCGGTAAGGACATCCTCGACCGTGACCCGCCGGCCCAGCTCGGCCCGCAGGGTCTCGGCCAGGCGCATCGCCAGCAGCGAGTTGCCACCGCTGTCGAAGAAGTCGTCGTCGAGGCGGGGTGCCGGCCCGCCGAGGATGCGCGCCCAGATCGCCGATACGCCGCCCGACTGCGGCTGGACGACCGGTTGCGCCGGCGCCACGGTCGTGGCTCGTCGCAGGGCCGCCAGATCGGCTTTCCCGGAGGCGTTGACCGGTAGGGTGTCCAGCCGCACGACCTTCGTCGGGATCATGTGCGCCGGCAGGCGACTGGCGCAGTACTCGCGCAGCTGAGCCAGGTCGGGCGCGGCGACGGGGGTGAGGTAGGCGACGAGCAACCCGGACGCGCCCGCACCGGCGTCGGCGACCGCCTGGGCCACGGCCGGATGGGTCCGCAGCACAGCTTCAATCTCCCCCAACTCCACCCGGTGCCCGGAGATCTTCACCTGCCGATCAATGCGTCCGATGTAGACGATGCCGTGGTCCGGCTCGCGCACGACCCAGTCGCCGGTGCGGTAGAGCCGTCGGCCCGGCATCCCGCCGAATGGATCGGGGATGAACTTCTCCGCGGTCAGGGCTGGCCGCCCAAGATACCCGCGGGCCACCTGCTCACCGCCGATGTAGAGCTCTCCGGCCACTCCGTCCGGACACGGGTCGAGCCGTTCGTCGAGCACGTAGGCTTGGCACTGGGGCAGCGGATGGCCGATGGGCGGCGTGGTCTCCCAGGCGCCGGCACACTCGGTGCCCACGACGACGCAGGCGCATTCGGTCGGGCCGTACCAGTTGAAGAACCGCCGCTGCGGCGGCGATGACCAACGCGCGACCTGTTCCGGCCCGGGCGACTCGCCACCGGCCAAGGCCTGCCGCAGGTCGGTGAGTCGGGCCGGCTCGAGCAGCGGCAACAGGGCTGGCGGCAGCATGCCCCAGGTCACCCGGTGCTCCTCGAGGAAGCGCTGCAGGCGCCCGACGTCGACCCGATCGGCGTCCGGGACGAACGCGATCGAGCCGCCCCGCGACAGCGGCGGGAAGAAGTCCAATATCGACACGTCGAACCCGAGCGCGGCAAAACCCATGCTGCGGGTGTCGGGGCCAAGCTCAAAGATCTGCGCCGTCGAGGTGGCGAAGCGGACGGCGTTGCGGTGCAGCACCACCACACCCTTGGGTCGCCCGGTCGTTCCCGACGTGTACATCACATAGGCCGCGTTGTCGGCCGTGGCCCGGTTGGGCGGTAGGTGCGTCGACGCGGTCGCGGGCACCTGGAGCAGCGTCAGCTCGTGGCCGGCCAACGCCTGCGCACCCGCGTCGTCGACCACCGCGATGGTCAGGCCCGAGTCCTCGAGCACCAGCGTCCGGCGGGCCGGCGGGCTCGCCGGGTCCAGCGGCACGTAGGCGCCGCCGGCCAGGAGCACACCGAGCACCGCCACCCAGGCGGCCGGGTCCCGGCGCAAGCAGACACCGACCAGCACATCCGGACCAACGCCGTGCCGCTGCAGCGTCTCGGCCAGGGTGGCGGCCCGACCGACCAACTCCCGGTAGGTCACGGTGTTGTCCCACTGCCGCACCGCGATCGCATCGGGGGTCAGCCGGGCCGATGTGGTGATCAGCTCATCGAGCCGCACGCTCATGGCCGCCGTCCGGTCAGGCTCGGCTCGCGGTCGCAGACCTGGATCCGCAGTTCGCTGGAGTAACGGTTGCCCTCCGCGTCGGGCACCCAGGCGTCCTCCGGCGCCGGGAGCATCTCGGTGATGACGATGGGCACCGCATCCCCACCTTCCAGCCGCGCCGCCCGCACCATGGCGCAGAAGATGCTCACGTAGATCGGGCTCGACAGGTCCACATAACAGGGCTTGGTCTCGGTCGCGAGCGAGACGAACACCGACTCGGGCAGGCCGAGCTCGGCCCGCCATCGGCGCACCGCCAGATACTGCGCCTGTTCGCCCCGCACATCGCCGAGGCCGGTGTCGCCCACCGTTGTCCGCCAGGTCTCGCGGGCGAGCACCATGCGGTCCACGGTGATCCGGGGTGAATGGCCCTCGGCCGCCACCAACTTGAACGCCCCTTGCGTGTGGATGGCGATCAGCTCGGCGAACACCTCGATCAGTGGCCACTCCTGGGTCGCGCCCCGCACCATCAGCTCGCCGTCCTTGTCAGACACCGTCAGCGACGTCAGCGGCACCAGGCGATCGGGGTCGGCTCCGGGCGCGGGCATGTAGCCGAGCTGGAAGTCGGTCTCGTTGTCGAGGGCGCCGGCCAGCCGGGCGGTGTGCCGGGGCCACGACAGCGGGAGCAGCAGCAGCATTCGGCCGGGCCCGACGTCGGCGAGCGTGGCCGCCCTGAGTTCCTCCACCCGGTCGGTCCCGACCAGGAACAGGCCGGCGTCGAAGGTCGACCAGGCGGCGTGCAGCTCGCCCAGCACGAGGTTGAACTCCCCGCGGGCCAGGGCCTCCACGCTGGCGGCGCTGATGTGCAGGTCGGGGCTGTGGATGCGAGCCGCGGCCCAGGCCGGATGCTCGGCCGGGAACACCCGCCGGACCGGCTCGGCCAGTTCGGCACTGGACAGGGTCACCGAGTGCACCGCCGACCCGAGCTGATCGAGCTGGAACAGCTCCGCCCAGCGGCGGGTGAACTCCCGGGCGACATCATCGACGGGTCGCTCGCCGGTGCCGAAGAGGACACCCTGGGCCAGGTACCACAGTTGTCCGAATGGGACGCTGTCGCTGCCGAGATCGCGGGCCAGC
>JBLNGJ010000248.1:0-7332 GCA_050264675.1 Micromonosporaceae bacterium | reverse complement strand
GGACCGGGAATGGTGCGTCTGCAGTGAGATCGACCTTCGATCCACGTACCTGGCCGGTTCGCTAACGCTGATCGAAGAGTTGTCGGCCGACAGCAGGATCGAGACGGTCCGAGTCGGACTCACGGATCCGATCAATAATCGACCTCCCCGCGACCGGTCCTGAGCCCCGGGGGTGCCCAGGTAGCCGCCGGGCCGGTCCAGACCGGACGGAAGGCGAATTGAGCGCGATTCAGCTCGCGACTCCGTGGACGACGGGAATGCCGCTCACTCCGGTTCCTCGTCAAGCCTTACCGGTGCCTTCAGCGCCCCAGGTGACCGGGGCGACCAATCGTCCACCATGGACGGCTCGCCCGGCCACAGGTCCAGCGCCCGACCGGCCGCCTCCCGGATCGCCGTGCCGTCCAGCTGGAGCCGGGTCTGAGGAATGCCACGGCCCGGGCACTGGAGCACGACCGTGACCGGACCCGCCGGCGGCAACGGCCACACCCAGTACGTAAGGTCGTGCCGGCGGCTGCCGCCACCCCCACGAGCCATCATCAGGACCGGCCGCCGGGGCTCCTCGTCAAGGCTCGGTGGCACAATGTGGTCCAGATTGGTGACCTTGGAACCATCCGCCAACTGCAGCCCGACCCGGATGAAATCGTCGGGCACCTCCTCGTCGTGGCGTTCGGGATGCCAGTGCGTGACCCAGAGCGGGAATCCGCGGCGCTCGGCGCGACGCAGCACCGCGACCAGCTCGAACTCGAAACCCGTGCTGTACGCCCGCACCGCCGCGATCGCGAGCACCGCGTCCTCCGAGCGGGCGACCAGTGGGGCCAGCGGCACGGTCATCGGGATCTCGGTCTCCGGCTTGGCCCATGCCGGTAGGGACCGTTCTCGCCGCACCGGCTCAGCCGCCGGCGCCGGAGGTCGGGCTACTCGATCGAAGAAATCCATGCGGCCACTCTGGCACGCCCTCGACGACCGTCGTCACCTGTCGCCGACGGTGCGACTCCGCCGCGGCGATCGACACATCGCCTAGGAGATTGCAGCCCTCACCAGTGAGCCGACCCTGTTCCCATCTCACGCCGGCTCCTCGATCTTCACCGCGACGAAGGGCCGCGCCCGCACCGACGCCAAGAACGGATCTTCGTCGCCGTCTCGCGGGTAGCTACCGACACACCTCGTAGGCCAACGGCTCACCGGCTAGGTACCGGCCGACCTGGGCCACAATGAGCCGATGGGCACGAGGGAGGAAGGCCGTGGTGTTCCCGCCGACATGGGGGCTTAGCACCAGATTCGGCACCGTCCACAGAGGATGTCCAGGCGGTAATGGCTCCGGGTCAGTCACGTCGAGGGCAGCGCGTAACCGGCCGGTGGCCAGCTCCGCCATCAGCGCGTCGGTATCGACGACACCGCCCCGGGCCACGTTGACCAACAGTCCCCCGTCGCGCATGCGGGCCAGGAACTCTCGGTCGACCAATCCCCGGGTCTCACCGTTCAGCGGCACGGTCAGCACCACAACGTCGGCGTCCGGCAGCAGCCCGGGAAGATCGACTAACGCATTCACCCCGTCCCGGGCGGTGCGGGCCACTCGGTCGATGGCCACCTCGAAGGCGGCCAGCCGTCGTTCGACCGCCTGCCCTACGCCGCCGTAGCCGACAATGACCACGCGTTTGTCAGCCAGCGCGTCGTAGGTCCCGTGTGCCCATTCCTGTCGCTCCTTGGCCAAGACGAAAGTCGGGATCCGGCGCAGCGCGGCCAGCATCAGAGTCACCGCGAGCTCGGCCGTACTGGCGTCGTGGATGCCCCCACCCCTGTACAGCCGCACCCCGTCGGGCAGGAATGGCAGTACGTGCTCGTACCCGGCGGTCAGCAGCTGGACCGCCCGCAGACGCGTCATACCGGCCATCACACGCAGCGGACACAGGTCAAACGTGTAAGGGACGGCGTAAAACTCGACCCGGTCAATTCCAGCCGGCAGAGCGGAAGCTCCGTCGTACACCTCCGCGATAACGCCTTCGGCCAGCTGCGGCACAAGATCGGCGTAGGGCACCCAGACCAGCACCGCCCGAGCCTACTCAGCCGCTCACCGGCCATGCACTCCTCAGCCGGCGGTGGTGTTGATCTGGGCGTGTCCGAGGAGGTCTTTGACGACGATGAACTCGACGCCCTGCTCGGTCTCCCAGCTGGACAGGCTGTCCCCGTCCATGCCCCGGTGGTAGAGCACCCGGCTGATCGGCTGCGTTCCGCCCGCGCTTCCGTGGGTGGTCGTGACATCGGTGTAGCCGCGCCACAGGATCCACGAGCGGTAGGCCAGCTGGATGGTCTCGGCGAAGTCGCGGGCCCACGGCGGCACGTCGCTGCTCGCTTCCGCCGAGTAGGCGTAGGCCCACATCTCATCCGCTGCCCCGGCCGGGCTCAGGTCCCGCTCGGTCACCGAGGTCACCACATACTTGTGAAAGCCGGCCGGGGTGACCTGCGGCTTGAAGTACTGGGGGAAGCACCGGTACGGATTCAACCCCGAGGCCGGCTTGAGCGAGCGCAGCGGGCACTGCTGGGCCGAGTAGCCGATCAGGGTCTGCCCGCCGACCCGTTAAGGATCGACGTCAGGCGGTGGTGCACGTACGGGGCGACCCCGATGTCATCACCCCAGTCGACCCGGTTGAACATCGCCGTGCCGCCAAAGCTCAGCGCCGGCTGGGTCAGCGTGGTCGTCCCGTCCTGCGCGTAGCCGGTGCGGATCCGCATCTGCAGCCACAGGTTGGGCCCGTCGTTCATTTTCCCTGGACGTTCAGCTATCGTGAACGCTTGTAGACCATGAACGGGAGGTGGCGATGGACGACATGATCGCGTGCTTCGAATCGTGCCTGAACACGTTCGAGATCCGTGCCAGGTTCAGCACGACAACCGCAGCTTCGCCCCGCACCCAGCAGGCGAAGGTGCGACTTGCCCGCCGGGGGTCTGCCCAGGACTACACCCTGCTCTACGACCCGACTGTCACGTTCGCCGACGTGGTCAAAGCCAACGATGCCGACCTACCAGTACTGGTATTCACGACCTATACCTCTTCCAGGACCACCGACACGTTCCGGCGCGCCGGTGTGCAATATCTCGACACCGCAGGCAACGCATGGATCACGTTCGGCGACGTACTAGTTGATGTGCGCGGCCGTCCACGCCCCGACCGCGCAACGACTCCGAGGCGCATCGCAGGCAACCTGTTCAGTGCCGGGCGAGCCCAGGTCGTGTTCGCGTTGCTCGCCTGGCCACACCTGCGGAATGCGCGCCGACGCGATGTCGCCTTCGCCGCCGGTGTCTCGGTCGGGCAAGCGCACAACGCGCTGACTCTGCTGGCCGAGGCCGGATACGACAGCGACCTGATCCGACCCGGGCAGACACCGCTGCTCGAACTGTGGGCTGCCGCCTTCCCGACCGGCCTTGCCGTCAGACTCACGCTGGCAACCTTTCAAGGCAATATCGACGGACTCAAGGTAGCGAAGCCCGACGACGTCGCGTTCGTCTCCGGCGAGAAAGCCGCCAGCGACCTGCTACGTCCAACGGCATTGACCCTCTACGTGGAAAACCTCGACCCGCGCCTGCCAATCATTAACCGCTGGCGCACCGACGCGAAGCCCAACATCGTCGTACGCCGCGCCTTCTGGCACGCCCCCGACGACGACGCCCCACGGACAGGCCTGGCCATCGCTCCCTGGCCTCTGGTCTACGCAGACCTGTTGGCAAGCCCCGACCCGCGTGTGCGTGGCGCGGCGCAGGAGTGGAAAGATCGAAATGCTCAACCTGCATGACACGCCGCGTGAACTCCTCGGCCCCGTTGCTCATGTCGTTAGGGCCGCACTTGATACCGCCGAGGGACTCAGGCCCGATCACATCATGATCGTCGGCGCCTGGTGCCGCGACATCCTGCACTGCGCACTCGGCCACACCTTCCCGACAGCCGCCACCCGAGACCTCGACCTTGCCCTCGCCTTGTCATCGTGGGATGCCTACCGCGCACTCGCGGCATCGTTCACCCGGGTCGGCAACACGGGCATCCGCTTCCGTATCACAGGCACCGACGTCGACCTACTGCCGTTTGGCGACATCGAAGACCCGCAAGGAGTTGCCCAGCCCCCACCACGCGGCGGAACGCTCAGCGTCTGGGCATTCGAGGAAATCTTCGCCTCCTCACTCCCCCTCGCCCTCACAGGCACGCTTTCGATTCAAATCCCGACCGCCGCCGGGTACGCCGCTGCTAAACTCGGCGCGTGGCTCGATCGGTCGGAATGGCACAAGGCCAAGGACGCCGCTGATCTCGCGCTCATCATGCACTGGTATACCGAATCCCCGGTCGTTCACGACAGGCTCTACGACACCCCGATCGGCAACGAGATCCTCATGGCAGAAAGCACCGACCTTCCGCTTGCCGCCACCCACCTGCTCGGCACCGATGTAATCACCACCATCGGATCACAACGCCGAGCCGAACTGCTCGCCCGCTGGCCCGGCAACGCAAACCTGCTGAAGCGCGAACTGGGAGTGCACAGCGGGCCGGACTGGTCGCGTGACCTAAAGCGGCGCTCCGAGCTCATCGATGCCCTCACGCGCGGACTATCAAGCTGACTGTGGGCGATCACGTAATTCCCCCGGGCTGCCCGGGCCGGCGTATCAGAAACGTTGCCGGGCAGTCCGTCTAGATAGCCGTCGTCTGCGCACCATCGGAGCACCTGGAGACCCGCCCACGGCCCCATCCGTCGTGGTGAGCATGAACTGGGCCAGCCCGCGCAGGCGATGGAACGCCCACGGCGTCGACGATCGCGCGGCCCGCATGGTTTACCGTTGCGATGGAGGTATGCCCGTCGCCGAAACGGAGGGACACGGTCTGACATGAGCGCGATGACGACCGGCGGCGCACCGCCCGGCTCGCGGTACACCGATCAGCGGCCCTACGCGGTGGCCGAATCCCTGGACGATCTGGGTGGTCCGACGCAGGGGACCGTGATCCTGGACCGGCGGTTGGACTGGTCCGGCCATGGCCGGTATGACCTGACAAACCCGCGCCGGCTGGCGAGCATGTACGAGACCGTGCTGCGCGAGGCGACCAATTCTGAGGACCTGGCGCGCTGGCTGGACGGGGCCACGCTGGTGCGCTTGTGGCCGGAGCTGGTTCTTCCCCCGCAGGTACGCCAACTGTGGCAGCACCGGTTTCCCCAGCTCGCCCCTGGCCGCCGGTTCGCGGCGTAGTGGTAGCCAGTACGCCACCAATCCACCATCGGCTCGCGCAGATCGGTCTGCGCGTTGGTGAACCGTACGGGTTTGCCTTAGCCGGTGGACAGGCGATCTCTGCGCACGGCATCCTGCGGCGCCCCAGCGAGGACGTGGACCTATTCGCCGACTGGCAGCGCCGAGCTGATTTCCCGACCGCGGTGGATGAGGTGATAGCCGCGTATCGGGCTGAGGGTCTCGAGGTCCATGTCGATCTGCGACTGGACACATTTGCCAGGCTGCACGTCACCGACCCAGCGGAGCCGGACCAGCAGCACCGGGTGGAGCTGGTCGCCAACTGGCGCGCCCAGCCGCCGGTACGGATGGGCATCGGACCGGTGCTGCACCCCGACGATGTCATGGCCGGCAAGATGGACGCGCTCTACAACCGCGCTGCAGCCCGCGACTTCCTCGACATCGACGCCGCGATCACCAGTGGCCGCTACACCCTCGACCAGCTGTGTGACCTCGCCCAGGATGCCGACGCGGGCTTCGACCGCCAACTGTTCGCCGCCATGCTCGCCCGCGTCGAACGCTTCGACGATGCCGACTTCACCGAGTACGGCGTCACCCCTGAACACGTCACCGCCCTCCGGCAACGAGTCAATGACTGGCGCACCAGCCTTGGCGGCGCTTCATGAAACCCGACTTCCCATGGGGCCGCAGCACGCGATCCAGTCCTTCTCCGGCCGGTGCCCCGTCCCGTGCGCACGACTGAGCCACGTAGCGCACTGTTCGACGAACAGGCATTCTTTGTTACGGTTGTCATAGGCTTCGGCCTCAGCACGGCTACCGGTTGTTGCGCGACGTTCGTTGTGAACACGTAGGCGACGTTCGCGGTGGTGATGAGTGGGCGTCGTTTCGCGGCATTCCATGCTCACGTTGTCGCCGTCTCGTTCATCGTGTCGCGGCCGGTGTTCGTGGTGGCGCCGGGCGCATTGGTCCCCTCGACCCCCGAAGTTGATCACCCGGTGGTGTGGGGCCGAGCAGCCGGCCGCCGGTGAACACGCCGATGAGAGTCCAGGCGGCGGCGTGTCGGGTAAAGCGCCGTCGCCACGCGGCTACGGCGGCTCCCAGGGCGGCCAGGGCATCGGCCAGGCCGGTGCGGTGCGGCGCGAGGTGCGCCAGGACCTCGGCATCGAGCAGGCGGGCCCGGTCGATGCCCCGTCGGCGCAACCACTCGACCTGCTCGTCTGTGGCCCTCCGCAGCCATCGGCGCACGGTGCTGACCGGTCGGTGCAGGTCACGGGCGATGCGGCGGTAGCCCTGTCCCTGCGCTTTGGCCAGGAGTGCCGCGCCGATGACTTCGGTCGCGTCGGCCCGTCGGGGCAGGCACGACGCTGGCAGGAGCACCTGGGTCGCGCCGCACGCCGTACAGCGGGCTCGGCGCGGCCGTACATGCAGGTCGGGGGCGTCGAGCTGGCGGACACCACGCCGCGCCGCGTGCGACCACGCCCGCAACGCGCCATGGCAGTGCGGGCACGCCAGCCGGTCTGCGGCGAGGTCCTGTTCGGCCTGGTCGACGTCGACAACGATGATCACTGCGGCTGACTCCTCGCACGAACGGTCAGCGTTGCCTATCACATCCCCGAGGCCAAGGGGTCAGCTCGTGTTGCGGCCGCCGTCGAGCAATCATCCACAAGGGACCATCGCACCGGCACGGCTCAGTCGACACGACGAACACGAACCGAGTTCACTGCGAACATCAAGATCGCCGTTGCCCAGGAGGAGCGGCGCCTGATCTCGCGCCGGACCAAGGAAGGTTTGGCGCGGGCCAGGGCGGAAGGCAAGACGCTCGGGCGGCCATCCCAGGTACCGCGGGAGATCGCCGAGAGGATCGTCACGGATCGCAGTAACGGCACCAGTTTCCGGGAGATCGCCGCCGCGCTGGATGCCGACGGCATCCCCACGCCAGGTGGAGCTAGCCGCTGGCGCCCAGCCACCGTCGCGGGCATCTACGCCCGCCTTACCAAGGAGCGTGCCGCGTGACGTTGGACGACGTGTTCATGGCGACCTACCGGCGGGCGCAGGAGAACGTCCAGCACGAGCTGGCCGCGCTAGGCGGGCTGCGGTCAGGGTGGCTCGGGC
>JBLNGJ010000247.1:0-3046 GCA_050264675.1 Micromonosporaceae bacterium | reverse complement strand
AGCTCGACCATCCCCTCGTCACGAAGGTCGGACTTGTTGAAGTCGAAGTAGACCAGCTTGGTCTCGACCATCGCGTACTTGTTGCGGTTGGCGAAGCGCTGCGTGAACGCGGCTTCCGCATCGCGCTGGGCCGCCGCGACTGCCGCTGCATCCTTCTTGGCATCGCTCGCGAGCGTTCCCACCTCGGTCACCCGGCCGTCGAGGCCCTGCAGCCGCTGGCCGGTAGCGTCGATCGCCTGGGTGTTGGCCGCCGTCTTGTCGGCCGTCTCCTTGAGCCTCGTCTCCTGCGTGTCGACGCGCTGGGTGATTCTGGTCTCCGTGGTGCCTAACTGCTCCCGGACGAACCCCTTCGTGGCGCAGGCCGAGGCCAGCACGGCCACGCCGCCGCAAAGGGCGATCACAGCGATCTGTCGGTTCATAAGCAGCACCTCCTGCCCGCTAGGGTCGCACGAGGATCAAGCCGGGGCCTCGGAATCAAGGAGGTACTATGACCCTGTATGAAGGCCCGGCTGTCCCTGGTGGCCCTGCTCGCGGTGCTGGCCGGTTGTGCCAGCACGTCGCTGCCCTATCAGCCGGATCCGCAGCCCTCGGGGGCGCGCATCTCCGCCGCCTATCAACTCACCGGCGATCGGGTGAGGATCGAGGTCGACACCGACGGGCGCCGACTCGAGGAGGCCAAGATCCTCAAGGCCGACGGCGCCGAGGTCCAGGCCCTGGCGATCGACAACCCCCCGGTCGTGTCCCCGGGCCCCCCGGTCGGCGTCGGCATCGGCGTCGGAGGTGGGAGCTTCGGCGGGCGAGGCGGGATCGGGGTCGGCACCGGTGTGAGCGTCGGCATCCCGGTCGGCGGCGGCTCCCCTTCGGTCGCGGGCAACACGTTCGCCTGGTTCCCGCTCGATCAGGCCGGGCCGGCGCCCTGGCGGGTGTACGTGAAGCTCGTCGGCATTCCGCCGGCAGTCATCCTCGTGGGCAGCCCCCTCGTCCGTTAGCCGCCCGGGCCTCGACTCGGCCCCGGACCCCCACGTGCTGGCGAGCCCCGGCGGAGCCGTGGCGTCCCTCGCTAGCCCGACAGGCTTCGAGCCGCTCGCATCAGCGCTGCGCAACGATCGAGGATTGGCAGGACCTCGTCGGCCTTCGCCGCCGGCAGATTGAAGACGAGGCGGGCGACGCCCGCGTCCTCGTAGCGCTTGATCAGTTCGAGGTCCTCGGCGACACCGAAGACCGTGATGGGAACGGAGCTCAGGGGCCGCCCGGCCTCGGCCGCCATCGTGCGGAACTGCGGCAGCAGGCCGAGCACGTCGCCATAGGCGGGGCGCCGAGCGTGCGGCACCCAGCCGTCGCCGTAGGCGAGTGCGCGCCTGGCCCCGTAGGGAAAGGCACCACCCACGATCACCGGTGGGTGCGGCTTCTGGACCGGCTTCGGCCACGTCATCATCGGCGGGAACTTGACGAACTCGCCGCTGTACTCCGGCCTGGACTTCATCCAGATCGCCTTCATGGCCTCCACGCGCTCGCGCATCACCGCGAACCGCGACTTGAACTCGGTGCCGTGGTCGGCCATCTCCTCGGCGTTCCAGCCGGCCCCGATGCCGAACACGAACCGCCCGTTCGAGACCTGGTCGAGCGTCGCGACCGCCTTGGCGGTCTGGATCGGATCGCGTTGCACCACCAGGCAGATGCCGGTCGCGACCCTCAGCCGGGTCGTGACCGCGGCGGCGGCCGCCAACGTCACGAAAGGATCCATCACGTCGTAGTACTTCTTGGGCAGGTCGCCGCCCTGCGGGAACGGTGACTGGCGCGACAGCGGGATGTGCGAATGCTCCGGTGCCCAGAGCGACTCGAACCCTCGCTCCTCCAGCGCCCGGCCGAGGTCGCTCGGCCCCATCGAGTAGTCGGTGAAGAAGATCGCCGCGCCGAAGTCCATGTCCGCCCCCTCTCCCGGATCCGCCCGGCCGACAGCATAGCCGTAGTCGGGCGCGAGTTTCGACAAGTGCCACCGGCTCCGCGGTTGCGCTGCCGAGGGCTGAGGGGTGGGTGGGGGGCCATTTCGCGGCCCCCACGTCGACTTACTGCGGGATCGCGACGCGCTCGAGGAGCGAGAGGTCGTCGAGGAGCGCGCCGATGCCGAGCGCCACGCACGAGAGCGGATCCTTGGCGATCGTGACCGGCAGGTACGTCTCCTTGCGGATGATGTCGTCGAGGCCGGCCAGCAATGAGCCGCCACCGGTCAGGACGATACCGTTGTCCACCATGTCGGCGGCGATCTCGGGTGGGATCCGCTCCAGGCAGACGCGCACCGTCTCCACGATGGTTCCGACGCAGTCGTAGAGCGCCTCGCGCACCTCGTCCTCGTTGATCGTGATCGTCTTGGGCACTCGGGCCACGATGTCACTGCCCTTGACCTGAACCGTGCGCGGCCCCTCGCCGGCCGCTCGTGCCGTACCCAGCGCCAGCTTGAACTCCTCGACCCGTCGCTCGCCCACCAGCAGGTTGTAGTGCTTCTTGATGTATTGGGTGAGCGAGTCGTTCATGTCGTCGCCGCCGGAGCGCACGGACTGGCAGAAGACGATGCCGGACAGCGAGATGACGGCCACCTCGGTGGTGCCACCGCCGATGTCGACCACCAGGTGCCCGCCCGGCTCCTGGATGGGCAGTCCGGCACCGATGGCCGCCACCATCGGCGCCTCGACGAGGTACACCGCGTTCGCGCCGGCCTGCATGGCCGCCTCCCGGACGGCACGGCGCTCGACCTGCGTCGTGCAGGCACTGACGCCGATGACGATGCGAGGCCGGAAGAAGCGGCTGCCCGGTTGGACGCGCCCGATGAGCTCCTTCAGCAACGTCTGGGCGACCTCGAAGTCCGCGATCACCCCGTTACGCAGGGGCCGCACGACCTCGATATTGGCCGGGGTCCGGCCGAGCATCGCCCGGGCGGGGTGGCCGACGGCGATGACCGAATGCCGGACGCGGTCCAGGGCCACGATGGAGGGCTCCGAGACCACGATGCCCTGGCCGCGGACGAACAGGATGGTGTTGGCGGTGCCGA
>JBLNGJ010000246.1:0-9916 GCA_050264675.1 Micromonosporaceae bacterium | reverse complement strand
GGGTCGAGCGGAACTGAGGCTGTGTCATGCTCGCCGGCCGGAGCCTCGGCGCACACCACGTAGATGTCGTGGTCACTGCGGCTGTTACCCCAGCCGCGGGCGGTCGAGCCGACCAGCATCGCTGCGACGGTGTCGGCCGGCAGCAGCCCCCGCCCGCCGAGGACGTCGAGGTAGTCCGGGGATGGGTCGGTCATGGTGAGCCTCCATCGGCGGCGAGGGTCAAGATGTTCGGGACCTGGTCCGGGGCGGCGGCCCGAAGCAGTCCGTAGCCGAGACCAGCCGCGCCGGGCAGCAGGCCGGGTGTCCACACTCCCATGGGTGCGGCCGTGTCCGCCGCCCCGAGCCGGACCCGGTCGGCGACGCCGGCGGCCACGCGGCCGGCCAGCTCGCCCTCCCCGGCCGCCACCAGCGCCTCGGCCCGGGCGAGGTTGCCGAACCCGAGCGAGTCATCCCCGCTGTCGTCAACGCGTCGGAGCCGGTCGAGCAATGGCCTGATCCCTTGCGCCACAACGCTTTCCGGCCCACCGGTGGCCACCGCGATCGCGCCGGAAGCCGCGATCACCGAGCGGGCCAGCACCGATCCGGCCAGGCCGTCCCAGCCCGGCGGTGAGTCGGTCGTGAGCCGGGCCGCCTCGCCGTCGAGGAGGGTACGAGCGGCCTCGAGGTACCCGGCCCGTCCGTTCAGGCGGTGCAGCTGGCTCAGGGCGAGCGCGGCACCGCTGGCGCCGCCGGCGAGGCCGATGCCGGGTAGGCCGTCGACCGCGCCGAGCAACCGCTCACCCAGCGCCGACAGGGCGGGGTCGATCAGCGGGGTCAGCTCGTCGGCGGCCGCCCGGCGCAGTGCCAGCAGGGCCAGCACCGCTCCAGCCGCGCCGTCGTGCACCGACAGCCCGCATTCCCCGGTGGCGAGCGCGTCGGTCACGGCCGGGATCAGCCAGGCCACGCTGTCCAGCCCGACCTCGTCGCGCCACAGCGACCGCAGCCGGGCGAGCAGGTACACCACTGAGCCTAAGTCCTCGAATCCGCCGATCGACATGCCGGTCAGGTCGTCGGGTTCGGGCGCCTCCCGGACGAGGCCGTGCCACACGTCAGCGGCGACCTGACGGCTGCGGGCCGACCCGGTGAGCGCCGCGTGCTCGGCCAGGAACAGCGCGATGCCGGTGACTCCCGTGGCCAGGCCGAGGCTGGTCGGACCGATGGTCCAGAACCGACCGCCGAGCAGGTTGAGGCCGACCCACTCCGGTCCGTCGTCGGGGCCCGCCCGCAACGCCGTCGACACCAAGCGATCGGCGATGATCCCAGCGGCCTCGATGGCCGCCGCCGGCTCGATCGCCGCGCCCGGCCGCGCGCGGTTGCGCCCGGCCGAGGAGTGGCGTCGTTGCGGCGGTTCGAGCGTAGCCAGGGAGGCCCGCACGTACCACAGCTGCTCGGCTAGGTCCACTTCGGACAGTTGGTGCAGGCGGGCGGTCACGGCGTCCCAGCCGCTATGGGCGGCGACATCGGCGACCACCTGCCCAGCCGGATCATTGAGGGCGGTGCCGCGCACCGGGGCCTCGAACAGCGGGATGTCGTGGTCGGCCAGCTGCGCCCGCTCACTGGCGACGACCGTCGGCAGGTCGGCCAGCGGCCCCCGTTTGACCAGGACGTCGGCCAGGCTGTCCCATGTGGACAGATCACGCAGCAGGTCGGGGTGCCAGGCCTCGCGGAGCACGGCTCGGTAGTCGCGGGTGTCGCGCAGCACCACGCGCACGTGGTCGCCGGCGAAGGCGGTCAGGGCATCCGCCACCGCGGTCCGGTGCGCCAGCAGCAGCCGGTAGGCCGTGGTAAAGCCGTCGATGACCGCGGCCACGTCGACCGGCTCGGGCTCGGTGCGGCTCGGCCGGAAAGGACGGTTGTGGCTGGGTTGCAGCGGATCCGGCCGGCGCACGACCCGCATGCGGTCCGTGCCCTCGTCGGCGTAGCCGATGGCGGCGTGCAGGCCCATCTGGCCGGGCGGTGCCGATCCGGCGAGTCCGCTGATCTCCACTCCCCGCACATCGTCGGCATCCACCACGATCTCCCGCTGGGGCAGCAGCAGAACCGCCAGGACTGACTCGCGCAGCCGCTGGCCCACCACGCCGCCGCCGTCCTCGTAGGCCGCCGGAGCATGGAACGTGGTCTCCAGGTCGATGAGGGCCGGGTGCTCGCCGGCCGCTATCACGTTGTACCGGTGCATGTCGAAGGCCCGCAGCAGGTAGCACAGCGCAAGCAGGGCGCCCTGGCGCTGGTAGAAGCGGGTCACCGCGGCCGCGGTCAGGCAGGGTGCGGCGAGGACGTATGCGGACCACCCGTAGTCGCCGCGGTCCCAGGTCGTGACGGGCCGTAGCGCCGGCTCGAGCCCGACCCGGTTGAGCACGTCTACCAACGCGGCGAAGTGCTCGTCGAGCGAGAGCGCGCGGGGCTTGTAGACCACGGTCGCGCCGGGCAGGGTGACCACCGCGACCGACCGGCCGCGCCGGTGCCGGTCGCCGGCGTCGAACCGGACCGCCGACACCGCGGTCACGTCAGGCGCGTACACTCCGAACCTGTCGGCCAGCCCGGCCAGATCGGCCCGGAGGCGCTCGGCGAACTCGAACCGGACGTCCACCCACCGGCTCAGGCTGGCGGCCAGTTCCCGAGCGAGTACCGGGTAGGTCGCGTGCAGGGCGGAGGCCACGGCCGGGTCGGTGAGCGCGGCAGCGAAGCAGTCGAACCGCGCGGACGGGTTGGCGCCGCATAGGGTGGACCGGGCGGCGGCGGCCGCGAGCTCGGCCACCAGTGGGCGTTTGACCATGGCCAGCAGGGTTTCCCGGTCGGGGGCGAGGATGGCGTGCCGGTCCGGCAGCGCGATCCCCCGCTCATGGAGCCGTGACCGCAGCTGGGCGGTGGCGGCGGTCACCATAGGCCGGATCCAGCCCAGCAGAGCCTCGTCGGGGTCGACCGCCCGGCCGGCGGGCGCAGCCGCGCACCGGCAGTCCACCACAAAAGGCTGTCCACTGTGGAGTGAGCCGGCTACGGGGGTCGGATCGAGACCCAGCTCGGGCAGCTCCAGCCACCCGGCGGCGGGCTCAGCCGAGGACGACAAGCCCGTCGTCGATGAGATCGCGGAGCTGTTCATAGACGTCGTCGACTCCTCGGCCCAGCTCGGCGAGCACGGTGCGCAGCGTTCGGGTGCCGTCACTGGCCCGCAGGACCGCGACCAGCTCCGGCTCGTCCAGCTCATACTCGATCGAGCCGTTCGCGACGAGGTACGAGGTGGCCGAGCGCGGCTCGTCCAGTAGGAGTACATGGTCGGCCAGGCGCAGGGTGCCCTCCTCGATCGGCGGGCGCAGGCCCAGCGCCCGCTCAAGGTCCGTGGCCCGCCGCCGCAGGTCGTCGCTGCCGAACATAGCTGCGTGCGCGGCCGGCAGCGCCGCCGGTAGAGGGCCGCCCGGCACGTGGACGGTCGGTGCCGGCAGATCGGCGGCCATCGACGCGAGCAGACCCAGGTTGACTACCCGCAGCGCCACCTCGACCTGGGCCGACCGCGGGTCGTCGGCCAGCCGGGCCAGCGTCGAGCGCAGCGCCGGCCCGTCGAGGTACGTGTCGGCACCGGGTGCGGCCAACGCCTCCTCGACCAGGGCGCCACCATGCTGGGCCAGCAACCGGAGCACCATCTGGAACGTGTGCCGCACGTCGGTGCCGTAGAAGAACGGCATCTTCGGCCGCTCGACGACCTCGTGTGGCAGGACCCCGCGTAGGCCCTCCCGCAGGATCGCCTTGTCCCACAACAGGGTCGGCCGCAACGCGGGCGGCACCGAAGCGGCCAGTTCGACCAGCCGGTGGTCCAGGAACGGCACCCGCGCCTCGATCCCGCTGCCGGCGGCGGCCCGGTCCTCGTGCCATACGTTGTACTGCTGGAGCTTGCGGTGTTGCCACCGCAGGTAGGCCGGGTACGGATCGGCCGTCGCGACATCGGTGAGGTAGCGCAGTGCCTCGTCGGTCAGCAGGGCCTGGTCGCCGTACTGCCACCACGCGGCCGCGTCCGGCCGGGCGCGTAGCGCGCTCGTGCGCGCCATGGCCCGCATGTTGCGTTCGAACTCCGGCCAGTCGGCCTCGCCGGCGCTGGTGGTGTAGCCGCCGTTGAACTCATCACTGGCCGCGCCGAGCAGCATGCCGCGGATGCCGGGGCGTACGGACTTGGCGAACCGGTGCAGCTCATGCTTGTAGTACGCCTCAGGCCCGCACATCGGCGTCTCCATCAGCCACAGCAGCCGTTTCCACTCGGCCGCGCTCGGTGTGCGGGCGGCATCGAACAGCAGCTGGTGGTTGGGCAGGCCGAGCTTGGCCGCGACCCGGTGGCTGTGCTCCGGGTCGCCAGTCCGGTAGGTGCTGGCGCTGAGCACTGTGAACGTGTGCAGTTCGCCGGTCACCGGCGCCGCGAGCGCGGCCACCGCGGCCGAGTCGATGCCGCCGGACAGGAACAGCCCGAGCTCGGCGTCCGCGGTAGCGCACGCGCGTACCGAGTCGGTGAGCAGCGCCCGGTAGCGGGACACGTACTCCTCGGCCGTGCGCGGGTCGGCCTCGACCGCCCCGGGGAACTCCCAGTACTGGTGATCGCAGGTAGCCCCCGTAGTGAGGTCGATGCGCTGGATGCGGCCGGCCGGCACCGCCTCGACACCGACGAACCAGGTTGTCAGTGGGTCGTCGGTGAGGTAGGGCGCGGCCGGCAGCAGCGGGGTGGTGAGCGCCTTGTCCCAGTCGAGCTGGCGGGGCGTGGCCTCGTCGGCGAACAGGGCCTTGATCTCGGAGCCGAAGACGATCCGACGCGCGTCGCGGTGGTAGTAGAGCGGCTTGATGCCGAACCGGTCGCGGGCGAACACCAACTCGCCGCGGCGCTTGTCCCACAGCACGAGCGCGAACATGCCGCACACCTGGTCGAGGAAGGCGAGCCCGCGCTCGCGGTAGAGGTAGAGCAACACCTCGCAGTCCGACCCAGTCCGCAGCCGCACTCCGGGCAGGCCGGCGGCCAGCTCCCGGTGGTTGTAGACCTCGCCGTTGGCGATCAGGACCAGGTCGCCGTCGTCGCTGACCAGTGGCTGCCCGCCGTTGGTCGGATCCACAAGGGACAGTCGGTTGAAGGCGAGGCCGACCGGGCCCGAGCGCAGCAGTTCGCGGTCGTCCGGGCCCCGATGGGCCAGCAGCGTGGCCATCCGGTCGAGCAGGCTGTCCGCCGCCGGATCGAGGTCGGCGCCGTCGATGCGGGCGACACCGGCGATTCCACACATTGGCTGAGCTCCTTCACGGGCGGCGATGCGACTGTGCGAGGTTCGAGGTGCTGTTGGTTTGTAGGTTGGCTGATCGGTGCGGCGGCGCCCCGCGCCTCCTGGCCCGCGACGCCGCCGGACGAGGTCCCGTCAGGGACCCGACTCAGTGGGTGATGCGGAGAACGGCCGCCTGCGTTACCGCCTTAGCGGTGGGCTTCGAGTACTTTTTCATATCGGTCACCTCCCTCCTACGTCAGCCGACCTCAGAAGGGTGTGGACCGGCGCGGCCAGACTCATGCGGTGGAGCGGAGAACGGCCGCCTGCGTTACCGGCCTGGCGGTGGGCTTCGAGTACTTCTTCATATCGGGTCACCTCCTTCCTACGTCCGCCCGACCTTAGAAGGGCGTGGACCGGCGCGGCCAGTCATTCGGGCCGGGCCGAATTGCCCGTTTTCGACGGGTCGGACGGTTGTGGCGCGTGGATTGCCGGAGTAGCGTCCGTGCCCGTGCAGTCGGCCGCATCGACCCCTGTCCACTCCGGCACCGCGCCGGCGGCGGTGGCGGCCTACCGCAGCAGCTTTGACCGGTGGGACCGGCGGGCGAGTGTGCGGGTGAAGCCCCGGCGGACCCTCGCCGACGGCGCACCCGGCCGGCCCTACTTCCCGCCTGAACTGGTACCGGCGGCCAGCCACCCGCTTGTTGTCCACAGTGGACCGGATGCCGTCGACCGGGTGCTCGTCCACCGGCTGTACCAGTACCTGTTCTTCACCAGCGAGCTGGAGCAGGTCGCGGTGATGCCGGTGACGATGCGGCTGTGCCGGCTCGGGTCGCAGCTGCCCGCGCAGATGCGTGAGGACGCGTTCAAAATCACCACCGACGAGGCCTGGCACGCGCAGTTCTCGCACGACCTGATGGCCCAGGTGCACAAGGGCACCGGCGTGGCCCCGCGACTGCCCACGACTCCGCAGTTCGCCGACCGGCTGGACCAGGTCTCCGCCGGACTCGACCTCGGTCGGCGCGACATCGAGGCTACTGCCTTCGCCATCGTGAGCGAGACCCTGATCTCCACGATCCTGGTCGACGTCCCCCGTGATCTCCGGCTGCCGCGGGCGGTGCGTGAGTTGGTGGCCGACCACGCCGAGGACGAGGGGCGCCACCACGCCTACTTCCGGGCACTGTTAGACCTGTTCTGGCCGGCGCTGTCGCCCGCGGTCCGGCGGCGGATCGGACCCGTGCTGCCCGACTTGATCCGGCTGTTCCTGGAGCCGGACTACCGCGGCATCGGCTTCGCCCTGTTCGACCTCGGGCTGAGCGATGCGCAGGTGGCTCAAGTGCTGGCCGAGTCGTACCCGGCGGAGCGGGTCGACGCCGAGATCGCCGCGGCGGCCCAGGCGACCGTGCGCTATTTCGGCGAGGTCGGCGCGCTCGACGAGCCGGCGACCGCCGACGCGTTCCTGGCCGCTGGCCTGACCTGATCGCTGGTCAACGGAGCGCGACGGCTTCCGTGATGGCGGTGCGCAGGCGGGCCACGATCAGCGCCGCCTCGTCGTCGGTCAGGATCAACGGCGGACACAGGCATATGGTCCGGCCGATCCCGCGCACGATCAGCCCGCCGGCGGCCGCCCGGGCGACGACCGCGCGGACGAGTCCGGCCGGATCGGGCCCGCCGAGCTCGACTCCGGCCAGCAGGCCCACGCCCCGCACGTCGACAACTGTGTCCAGTTCGGCCAGTCGACCGAGCTCCGCCTGCAGGAATGCGCCCACCCGGGCCGCCGACGCGACGATCCCACCCTCCTCGAGCAACTCGAGCGTGCGCAACGCGACGGCGGCGGTGACCGGGTGCCCGCCGGTGGTGAAACCGTGGGCGAACGTGCCCAGGGCGTGGCTCTGGGCGGCCATCGCCTCGGCCATCGCGAGGTCGACCAGGACTGCGGCCGCCGGGGCGTAACCACCGGAGAGGCCCTTGGCCACGCTGGTGCTGTTCGGGGCCAGGCCGTACAGGTCACAGCCCCACATGGCGCCGAGCCGGCCCAGCCCCGTGATGACCTCGTCCGCCACGATCCGCACGCCGTAGCGGGCGGCGACAGCCGACACCGCATCGTAGTAACCCAGCGGCGGCACCACGACGCCGCCGGCCCCCATCACCGGCTCGAGGAACAGGCCAGCCACCGTCTCCGGGCCACCGGTCTGGATCGTCGACTCCAGCTCGTCGGCCAGCCGCCCGACGAACTGGGCAGCGGTCTCGCCGGGCTCGGCGTGCCAGGCCATGCAGGGCGCCGTGATCCGGCTGACCTCGATGACCGGCAGTCCGAACGCGGCACTGCTCGCGCCCTGGTCGCTCAGGCTCCCCGCCCCCAGGGTCGAACCATGGAAGGCGCCGTGCCGGGCGATGAACCGGCTCCGCCGTGGCTCGCCGGCCGCGTGCCAGTAGTAGCGCAGGAGCTTGATCTGGGTGTCGTTCGCCTCCGAGCCGCTGTTGGCCAGCAGCACCCGGGCGACCTGACCCGGACCGAGCTGACGGAGCCGCTCGCACAGCTCCAGCGCCGGGCCGGTCGCCTTGTCCGCTGCGATGTGGTAGCTCGGCAGCCGGCCCAGCTGTTCCAGCGCCGCCGCCACGAGTTCGGGCTGGCTGAAGCCCAGGGACGTGGACCACAGGCCGGAGATGGCGTCGAGGTACTCGCGATCGTCGGCGTCCCGGACGTAGATACCGTGGCCGGACACGATTGTGCGTACGCCGTCGGCGGCGACCTGGTTCAACTCGGTGAAGCTGTTGACCAGGCTGGCCGCCCGTTGCTGCGGCTGGCTCGTGGTCACGGCTGCTCCGTCGGGTTATCGGGCTGGTGCTCGGCGACGGCGACGTTGTCGATCAGGCGGGTGCCGCCCAGGTGGACCGCGCCGAACACCCGCAGCGTCCGCGGATCGGTCTGCGGCCCGGGCTCGGCCAGGCGGTGGTCCCGAACCTCCACGTACTCCACCGCGGTGAACCCCTGAGCCAGCAGGTCGGTGCACGCTTGGTCGGTGAGGTCCGCGGCCGCCCCGCTGCCCCGGGTGGCCAGCGCGGTCGCGGTCCGGCTCAGAGTGGCGTACAGGCGGGGCGCGATCGCCCGCTCGGCCGGGGCCAGGTAGGCGTGGCGGCTGCTCATGGCGGTGCCGTCGGGCTCCCGGAGGGTCGGGCACGCGACCACCCGCACCGGCAGGGCGAGGTCCTCGACCATGGCTCGGATCACCAGGTACTGCTGATAGTCCTTCTCCCCGAAATAGCTGATGTCGACACCGAGGATGTTGAACATCTTGAGCACCTCCGTGCAGACACCGACGAAGTGCCCTGGCCGCGATCGTCCACAGAGGACTTCGGTTAGGCCCTGCAGATGGACGGTGGTGCGGCTGTCCCGGGGATCGCGCTCACCGTTGGGGAACATCGTCTGCACCGACGGCATGAAGGCGCCATCACAGCCGGCTTCGGCCAGCATTGCCAGGTCCCGCGCCTCATCGCGCGGATAGGTGCCGTAGTCCTCGGCCGGCCCGAACTGCAGCGGGTTGACGAAGACGGTTCCGAGCACGCGGTCGCAGTCCTGGCGCGCGGCCGCGACCAAACTCAGATGACCCGGATGCAGGTAACCCATGGTCATCACCGCACCCACAGTCTCGCCGGCCGACCGCCACTCCCGCACGAGCGCGCGAACGTCGTCGATCTGGCGAGTCTGGCGCATGCCGACTTCCCGCGATGAATCAGTCCGCAATGGAATCACCCTTTCGTCCTCAACTCAGTCCACAATGGCTTGATAGATGGCCCTGCGGAACCACGCCTCGTAGTTGCGCGCACTCCAGTACCGCTGCGTGAACAGGATCGCCACCAGGTCGCGGCGGGCGTCGACCAGGAAGCTGGTGGACGCCCGCCCCAGCCACCAGAGGTCGGCCCCCGGCCCCGGCCCGCGGCGCACCGCCAGCCCGAAGCCGAAGCCGTACCCCGCCCCCGGGATGTAGTCCGGGCCAGTGCCGTAGAGCTGGCCCAGCTGGTCGGTGGTGGCCTCGCCGATGGACGCCTTCGAGAAGACCTCGACCCCATCGGGCGTCGTGCCGCCAGCCAGCAGCACCCGGGCCAGGCGCAGGGTGTCGGCGACGGTGCCGTAACAGCCGCTGCCGCCGGAAAGGAAGCGCGGCGGGCGAACCAGCGTGATGATCTCGTCCCCGGGGGTGAACGGGGCAAGCGGCGCGACAACCCGGTGGGCCTGCTCCGGCGGCACATGGAAACCGGTGTCGACCATGCCGAGCGGGCCGAGGACCCGCTCGCGCAGCAGCACATCCAGCCGCTGCCCGGCGACCACCTCCAACAGCCGGCCCAGCACGTCGCCAGAGCGCCCGTACTCCCAGACCGTGCCAGGGTGATGGGCCAGGGGCAGGCTGGCCAACCGGGACACCAGTTCGGCGCTGGACGTGGTGTACGCCGACTCGGTGTGGTCGAACGCCGCGATGCCGACCCGCCTATATGCCTCCCCCAGCGCGGCCGACCCGCGGTGCCCACCGGCGAACCCGGACGTGTGCCGGAGCAGGTCGAGCACGGTCATCGGCCGGCGGGCGGGCTCGGTCGCCAGCCGACCGGGGCCGGGGGCCTGGCTGCGGGCGTCGCGGGCCCCCGGCCGGGCGGCCCCCTCC
>JBLNGJ010000245.1:0-5744 GCA_050264675.1 Micromonosporaceae bacterium | reverse complement strand
GCCGCCTCGGACACCAGCTGACCTACCCAGTCGACGCACGAACGGTTTGGCTCAGATCTGATCCTGGCCGCGCCAGAGATCCGCGAGCGGGCGGGCGTCGGCGCCATCGCCACTCGGCCTGGCCGCGGATCGGCGACGGCTGCTGCGCCGCTGCGGTGAATCTGCGCCGAGAGCGCCGGACGCCGATTTGCCGTAAGTAGTCCGCCTTAATCGGTCGATGATCGACTGCCACCGGCGGCCACTAGTTGCCAGGCAATAACATGCCCGCACCCGGGCCTTGCCGCGTTACGCATCAAGGGTTGCGATAGCTAGGCCGAGTTCGTCGCCGCCATTGTTGCGATGAAAGTCGGTGGTCCGCGCACATCGCTCTAGAGCTGGGCTGCCCAGGTGGGGGGGCGAAGGATTTGACCAACATGGACACGTCGGTCGAACGGCGCCGAACCGTATCGCCGATCGACTGGCCGAGCGCGAGCGAATCAATGCGGGATTCCATGCGCCGCCTACCGGCCTTTGTTCAGCTCCCACTTACTTATCTGACCGGAAAACCCTTTACCGACCAAAGGGGTTTACGGCTCACTCCGACCAGCCACCTGGTCGGTGCTCTCGGCTCGATCGCGGTTGGCCTGATTTGTTCCGCGACCGCCTATCATGCTATCGGCGCGACGAGCTTACTGGTCGCCCTGTTCGTTCCTGGCTGGATGCTCACGCTGCACGGACTTCGTAATCTGCGCATGATGGTCTATCACCAGTGTGCGCACCGCAACATGTGGGCGAACACACGGGCTGATCGTATGGTCGGCAACATCGTCGCCGGATTACTCCTTGTGCAGAACCTCGAGCAATACAGTCGAGAGCACATCGGCGAGCATCACGCACTTCACCATATGTCCTTGCGCGATCCGACGGTACAGGCGATGCTGGTCGGGCTGGGGCTGCGCCCCGGCATGACCCGCGCCCAGATGTGGCGCCGCGTTATCTGTCAGCTTCTTTCGCCCACCTTTCACGCCCGGTTCGCGTGGGGCCGCTTGCGGTCGCATGTTTACAACATGTCGTTGCCCCGGCTGCTTGCGACCGTCGCGAGCTACGGATGTGCGATCGCCATTGTGACGTGGGCCGACCTGTGGATGTTCGCCGCCCTCGCCTGGGTCTTCCCACTCACCATTCCGTTTCAGATCTCAAACGTGTTAAGGCTATGTGTCAAGCACGTCTTTCCCGACGCCGACACCACGGTGCGCCGCGGCACCCGATACTTCGGTAGTCTCACCAACGCGATTTTCCTAGGAGACCGCGCCCCGGAACGGTCACTGCCACCGGTCCGCAGGATGGTGGCCTGGGTTGGATGGACCTGGCGCCTCATCTTCGTTCACGGCATGGTCCGCTACCTGGTCTTGACCGGCGACACCGTCTGTCACGACTACCATCATAGGCACCCGATGAGCCGGGACTGGCCGAACTACATCTTTGCGCGCCAACGTGACGTCGATACTGGCCATCCAGGGTGGCCGCCGTATCGGGAAGTGTGGGGGTTGGTTCCGGCAATCAACGTCGTATTTGATTCGCTGTCCAGAGCCGATCCGGTCGAATACGACCTGGCGCACCTCGGCGAGGTCAATCAACGCGAGCTGTTCTCGGCTTTCGATGACTAGGGCCATCGGCAGCTCGCGCACCCTGCGACCGCGGCCAGCGTCGACGCGCGTAGTCGTGCTCGGCGGCCGCGTGAACGTTCTGGAGTGCGCGCACGACCTTGGTGTGAGCGCGATCCTCATTCACCGCGAAGGTGGCTACGAGTCTCGGGCTCGAGAGCTGGCCGAGAAAACCATCCACGCGGACCTCAACGACTATGCCAAGCTCGTCAGCATCGTCGAGCAGCTACACGCCGACCGCCCCCTTGCTCGCATCATCTCGCTCACCGAAGATGGCCTGGTTCCGGCCGCTCGGCTCAACGAACGGTTCGGCCTCGGCGGCAACAGCGTGCGCGTCGCGATGGGGCTCAAGAACAAGGCTCTGATGCGTAGGATGCTCGATCGGCGGGGCCTTAGCCCGGTGCGCTGGCGGCTGGTCAGCGACGCTGCCGACACGCTGGACTTCTGTGAGCGGTTGGGTAAATGGCAGATCATTCTCAAGCCCGTCGATGGCGCCGCCAGCGTCGATGTGCACCGCCTGGCGTCACCGACCGAGATCGAGCAGGCATGGAGGCTACTCGGTCACCGCGACATGCTCGTCGAGGAGTGCCTTACCGGAACCGAGATCAGCGTAGAGGCATTCTCGCACCAAGGCCGCCATACCGTCGTTGCCTTCACGGATAAGACGCTGACACAAAGCCTTGTGGAGGTCGGGCATACGATTCCCAGTGCGGTTCCCGCGGCGACCAAAGAAACGGCGGCCGCGTTGGTGACTGAGTTTCTCGACACAATGGAGCTGAAAGAAGGCCCCTCTCATACGGAGATCATTATCACCGAGGATGGGCCACGCATCGTCGAATCCCATAACCGGATCGGTGGTGGCAGCCTGCGGGAGCTGATCCAGATTGCCTACGGGGTCGACTTTGTGCGCCTGACCCTGGCCGTTTCGCTCGGCCTCGAACCGGGTCTACATACGCCGCCTGAGCGGATAGCCGGGGCCGCAGTGCGCTTCTTTACGCCGGAACCTGGCATGATCGAGCGGTTCGAAGGACTTGACGAATTTACAAACGATGACGACGTCTCAATTCATATGACGGCCAACCCCGGTGATATCGTCCCACCGCTTCGATCATCTTACGACCGAACCGTGGGATTCGTCGTTGCGCGCGGGCGCGACGCGCTGCAGGCCAAATCTCGATGCGAGGCCGCGCTGTCCGCTGTCCGGATCATTACGAGTCCGCAAAGAGGCATGAACCCAGTCATGACAAAGGGGGGTCGATGAACAACGACCGAACCGGCCACGTCATCATCGTGCATCGATGGCGCGACCACTACGCACACTATGCGTCGTATATCGATCATAAGGTGCGGACGGTGACGTATGTGACGACAAGCCGAGGCATAGAGTCGGTTCCTTCTACCGCTACCGGCGTCATAGTTATAGACGACCCCCAAAATCCGACGACCGTCCGAGACGCTGTGCTCGAGCTGGCTCAGTCATTCGGCCGGCCAGAAGCGATCATCGCATTGAAGGAAGGCGACCTGCCCGAGGTAGCAATTTTGCGGGAGGAACTCGGTTGTGCCGGTCGCCGCCCCGAGGACCTGGCTCGATTTCTGGACAAGTTCGAGATGGCCAAGATTGTCGCGGGTGCGGGCCTACGCCTGCCTCCGCTCGCGCTGGCACAAGACGCCGACGCGGTGTTGTACTTCGCCAAAGAGTTCGGCTGGCCCGTCATGATTAAGCCCCGTCGCGGCAGTGCGAGTTCTGGAGTGCACCGACTGGACTCACCGGACGACGTCGATCAGGTTGACTTCGAGCGTCCCTCGATCGTGCAGGCCTACGTGTCCGATCCGATCTATCACGTCGACGGCGTCTACGACGGCGATGGCCTCGGCCCGTGGCGGGCGTCGCGTTACCTAAACAACTGCCTGGATTTCACTACCGGACAGCCTCTCGGCTCCGTTGAGGTCGACGATCCTGACCTGCTGACCGGCATCGCCGAATTCACCACCCAGATGGCCCGAGCCATGTGCCGCGAACCTTGGGTGTTCCACCTCGAGCTGTTTGTCGGAACGAGCGGCACGCGGCGCCCAGTCATCTCCTTCCTTGAAGTTGGATGCCGCGTCGGTGGAGCCGAGATCCCCTTCATCTGGCGTGACGTACACGGGCTTGACCTCATGACCCTCGAGGTCGCGCTCCAGGCCGGCGACAATCTGAAGATCGCCAACCTGCCGCCCACACCTGAGGTCGGCGGGTGGTTGCTCATACCGCCACCAGCGCAGCGACCATGCCGCGTGGTTCGCTCGTGCTCTCTAATCGGCCGGCCCGATGGGCCGTACGCCGAGAAGATCCGGTCGCCGGGAGAGATCATTCCAGCGGCCAACGATGCGTTCTACGAAAACGTGGGCGGTAGGTTCCGATTCCGTGGCCGAACGAGCGCCGAGGTCGAGCAGGCGATGCTTGCAGCAATGGCCAATTTCGATCTAGAATGTGAAACCTTGGCTGCCTAGACTCTCGCATTGGACAGCAATGCCCACGGTTATGATCGGATTTGCAGGCATGCTTCTTCGGGGCTTGACGGGTCTCATGCCGCCATCCTCGATGGTTGTCGTCGAAGAACCAGACACCATACTTCGACGTGGCTTGGCCGACCGGCTTGTCGACTTTCCCACCGTCGATCGAATAGTCGGTGCCGAGCGCATTACCGTAGATGCGGTGCGGGCCGCGGTCGGGCGCCACTCGGTGATCGATGCAGTGATCCCAGGGACCGAGGTGGGCGTCCTGCCAGCGGCCGGGCTTGCGGACACTATGAACCTGCCCGGAGCCGGCGTTCGTGCAGCCGGGATGTTCCGTGACAAGATCGCGCTCCGATCGGCGGCCGCAAGCGTAGGTCTGCTGCAGCCCCGCTGGCAGGCCATCGCCGACGAAAACGAACTGAAGGCCGCGATCCGCATGCTCGGGAGTGGCGAGTGTGTCCTCAAACCATCGAACCGGGCGGGCAGCCTCGGCGTGACCATTTTCAGCTCAGAGGAGGATCCGAGCCTCATCTGGCAGCGCACTCATTCTACCGTCATCTCATCCCCGACATCCGCATGGGACATGGACACGACCCGCTACCTGATTGAGGAGCGGCTCACCGGATACGAGGTAAGCGTCGAGTGCCTGGTCTCCGATCACAACATCGTATTTGTCAACCTGACCGATAAGCACGTGCTACGGGGACGGTATCCGGTCGAGGTCGGCCATCAGGTTCCCGGCTCGCACGCTTCGGCCGCCCGCGAGGCCCTGACCCACGGCATGGAGCAACTGATCCGGGTCACCGGGTTTGGGCACGGAATCCTGCACGGCGAGTGGATCCTCACCGATCACGGCCCCGCGCTCGTGGAGTGTGCCGCGCGCATTCCCGGCGACCGAATAATGGAGCTGATTGAGCTCGCCTATGCCACGCCGGTGTCCCATTGTTACGTCCAGGTGATGCGTGGAAAGCGTCCGGTACTGCCGACGTCAGCGGCCGGCGGGGCTTCAATCAGGTTCCTGACTCCGGAGGCCGGAGTCGTTACCGGGGTCGTCGGCCAGACCGATGCAGGACGGCTTCCGGGCGTGCGAGACGTCGTGGTTCAGGTTGCTGAGGGGCAGCACCTTGGACCAATTCGCGCGTCATACGACCGCGTGGGACATGTGGTGACGATGGGGGCCACGGGATGTGAGGCGTGGGCGATCGCCGACCGCGCCGCCGACCTGATCAACATTCGCACCAGGTGAGCGGCCGACGATTACACCTCAGATGGCTTTGGCCAACTGACGCTCACGTTCGCCGGCTCACGGTCGTCGCGCTGGTGGATTCGCTCGGCAGCGGCATGTTCCTGTCGGCCTCCGCGGTGTTGTTCGTAACCCAGTTGCACCTGCGCCCGGCCCAGATCGGGTACGGCCTGGCCACTGCCGGGGTGCTGGGGCTGCTCTGCGCCGTGCCGTGGGGAGCCACCGCCGACCGGCTCGGCCCGCGGCGCATTCTTGTTCTCCTGCAGTTTTGGCGAGCGGCGGGCTTCGCCAGCTACGTGTTTGTCCACAACTTCCCGTCCTTTCTCGCGGTCACGGTCTTCCTAGGGATTGCCGAGAAGGCC
>JBLNGJ010000244.1:0-2840 GCA_050264675.1 Micromonosporaceae bacterium | reverse complement strand
GTGCGTACCGCCGAGGAGCGGGTCGGCGCTCTCGCCGGCCGGGCCGACGCGCTCTCCCAGCAGGCCGCCACCGAGCGGGCGGCCCGGCGGCGGGCCGCGGCCCGGCGGGTCGCCCGCGAGCGGGGCGCCGCGATCGCGCGTCTCGTCGTCGCCGGCGCCGAGACCGCCCTGGCGCAGGCCGCTCGCGCACTGGCCGCGGCCGGCGCCGACCGCGACGCAGTGGTGGCCGCCCGGGCCAGTCGCGAGAACGAGCTTGCCGGGGTACGGGCGGCCGGGCGGGACCTGGCTGGCGAACTCGACCGGCTCACCTCGCGGGTGCACCGGGACGAGGTGGCCCGGGCCGAGCAGCGCATGCGCATCGAGCAGCTCGAAGCGCGCGCCGCCGACGACTTCGGCCTGGACGCCGTAACCCTGCTCGAAGAGTACGGGCCGACGGTGCTCGTGCCGCCGACCGGCGCCGACGTCGCGGCGGCCGAGAGTGAAGGCCGGTCGGTGCCCGCGCCGGTGCGCTATGACCGCTCAGCTCAGGAGAAGCGGGCGGCCAAGGCCGAACGCGAGCTCACGCTGCTGGGCAAGGTGAACCCGTTGGCGCTGGAGGAGTTCGCAGCGCTGGAGGAGCGGTTCAAGTTCCTCTCTGACCAGCTGGAAGACCTCAAGGCGTCCCGGCGCGACCTGCTCACCGTGGTCAAGGACGTCGACGACCGGATCCTGGAGGTGTTCACCTCCGCGTACGAGGACACCGCGCGCGAGTTCGAGGAGGTCTTCCGCGTCCTGTTCCCCGGCGGCGAGGGCCGCCTGGTGCTCACCGACCCGGACGACATGCTCACCACCGGCGTTGATGTGGAGGCGCGCCCACCGGGCAAGAAGATCAAGCGGTTGTCGCTGCTCTCCGGCGGCGAGCGTTCGCTGACCGCGGTGGCAATGCTGTGCGCCATCTTCCGGGCCCGGCCGAGCCCGTTCTACATCCTCGATGAGGTCGAGGCCGCCCTCGACGACGTGAACCTCGGCCGGCTGCTCACACTCATGCAGCAGCTGCGGGAGAAGAGCCAGCTGATCATCATCACGCACCAGAAGCGCACCATGGAGATCGCCGATGCGCTCTACGGCGTCAGCATGCGCACCGGGGTGACCGAGGTGATCAGCCAACGCCTGCGGGATGTCGCCGCGGCGTAGGCCACCACGCACGGCGCGGGTTGGCTCGTGCTCACCGACCGGTGGCGCCGTCGATGGCCTCGCGCAGCAGGTCGGCGTGGCCGTTATGCCGGGCATACTCCTCGATCATGTGGATGTAGATCCATCGTAGGGACAACTCGCCCCGCCGTGGATGGTGGATGGTTGCCTCCAGTGAGGCCCCGCCCGTCGCTTCGCGGGCGGCCGCACACTCGGCGGCGAATGCGGCGAAGTCGGCCTCGGCCGTGGCCGGATCGATGTCCTCGAAGTCGCCATCGGGGCTCGCGTCGACGCAGAAGAGCGGCCCGATCTCCTGGCCGGCGAAGCGCCGGCGGAACCAGCCGCGTTCGACCTCGGCCATGTGCCGCACCAGCGCGAGCAGGCAGAGCTGTGACGGCGGTGCGGTCTGGCGCGTCAGCTGCTCCCCGGTCAGGCCGGCGCACTTCCACAGCAGAGTCTGGCGCTGCCAGTCCAGCCAGCCTTCGAGCATGGCGCGCTCGCCGGCGATCTGCGGCTCCGAGCTTCGGTGTACCTCCGGTGCGATCCACGTCATGAGCGTGATCTTGGAGTATCGGGGAGGTTTCTGACAACTCGGCCCGCTGGTGGACCAGGGAGATCAAGATCACCCTGGCTCGGGTGGACGGGGCAGGGCCGCGAGGCATCTGTCAGGATTGCCAGCCATGGAGTACGTCGTCATCGCCTTGATCATTCTCGTGGTGCTGCTGGGCGCGGCGGCCGCGTTCGTGGCCCCCCGGATGCGCGGGCGCGGCGGCGCACCCACCCTCGACGCCCCGCCCGCGGGGCGGGCGGCCACACCATCGGTCGAGGCTCCGCCGCCGGTCGAGGCTCCGCCGGTCGAGCGTCCCGAGCCGACCGCCGGACGGCTGGTCCGGCTGCGCGCCCGGCTGGCCCGCTCGCAGAGCACCCTCGGCAAGGGTCTGCTGACCCTGCTCTCCCGCGACCGGCTGGACGACGACACCTGGGACGAGGTGGAGGAGACCCTGATCAGTGCGGACGTGGGCGTCGAGGCCACCCGCGAGATCGTGACCCGGCTGCGCGAGCGATCCCGCGTGCTCGGTACCGCCACCGCCAGCCACCTGCGTGGCCTGCTCGCCGAGGAGCTGCTCGCGGCGCTGGATCCGAGCGCCGACCGGACCCTGCGGACCACCCCGTCCGGGGAGAAGCCGGCCGTGCTGCTCGTGGTCGGCGTCAACGGTTCGGGCAAGACCACGACCTGCGGCAAGATTGCCCGGGTCCTGGTCGCGGACGGCCGTTCGGTGGTGCTCGGGGCCGCCGACACGTTCCGGGCCGCCGCCGCCGACCAGCTCGCCACCTGGGCCGGCCGGGTCGGCGCCGAGGTCGTGCGCGGCCCGGAGGCCGGCGATCCGGCGGCGGTGGCGTTCGACGCGGTCAAGCGCGGCATCGAGTCCAAGGTCGACACGGTGCTGATCGACACCGCCGGGCGGCTGCAGAACAAGGTCGGCCTGATGGACGAGCTGGGCAAGGTCAAGCGGGTGGTGGAGAAGCACGGCCCGGTCGACGAGACCCTGCTGGTGCTCGACGCGACGACCGGTCAGAACGGGCTCGAACAGGCCCGGGTATTCACCGACGTCGTGAACGTCACCGGCGTGGTATTGACAAAGCTTGATGGTACGGCCAAGGGTGGGATC
>JBLNGJ010000243.1:0-2814 GCA_050264675.1 Micromonosporaceae bacterium | reverse complement strand
GCGACCCTTCGTCGAGTGCCCGGCGGACAGCGGCCGGGTCGGGCGGCACACGAGGCTCGGGCTCGTCTTCGAGGTCGGTGGTCTCTTCGTCGAGCTCTTCGGTCTCGTCCAGCTCGGTGTCATCCATGTCGGTTTCGTCCATGTCCCGCACCTCCCGGGCCTCGTCGTGCGGGAACGTCGCCGCGCGTGTGGTGGTCTTCTTCCCCGCCGCTGCCGGTTCGACTTTGGCTTTGACCATCCGGATGGTCTCACCGTTGGACAGTGTCGCCACATAGCCTGGGGTGACCACCACCACCGGGTCGCCGTTGTCGGCCTCACCCCGCAACTGGTGGATCTGCCCGTTGAGTAGCGTCCGGTCGCCGGGCTTCCCGTCGACGGTGATACCCGACCGTCCCGCCAGATCATCGAGGGCCTTGCGTAGCGCGGCCGGGTCGTCGACGGCGGCGAGGAGCTTGTCCCGTTCGGTGTCGGGCAGGCCGTGCATCTTCGCGCCGGTGCCGATCCGGGCCCGCAACGCCCTCGGTGAGGCCTGGTCGGTGAGGAGCTCGTGCACGTCGGCGATGACCTCGGCCGGGCCTTTCTTTGAGTCGATCTCCGCCTGGCGTACGGTCGACTGGGCCAGGGTCATCTGCTCGCCACCGTGCGGGAACTTCACCGCACGCTTGGATGCTGCCGTGCGCTTGGCGGCAGCGGGGAGCGAGGCGCGATCCGGCACGAGCTCGCCCTCGATGTCGGGGCTGACAGCATCCGCATCAGGGTTGGCCAGCCACGACCAGCGCGAGCCGCCTGGCACCGGGTCGCTCGTGACCCGCGCACCGGTTGCCGTGTCGTGACCGACGATGCGACGATGCGTCGCCTTCAACCCTGTCGCCGGGTCGCCGTTCTCGTCGACGGGTTCGACGCGCTGCACAACGAACCGCATGACTCGGGTCGGGTCAGCCGACCCGTCTTCTGGCACGTTCCCGAAGGCCGACGGGTCGTCCGGGTCACGGTAGCCGTCCAGGATTGCGCCGGCGTGCACCTTGGTAAGCGACAGCCGGGGGGAGGGCGTGCGGTTGGCCGGCAGCACATCCCCGACTAGTGCGGCGTCTTCGCCTGAGTCCGCCTTCTGGGTTCCCACCGTCCGGGGATCGATGCGGTACTTCTTGTCGCCGGTGGGGGCCACGTGCTTCTGGATGATGCCCTTCTCTGCCAGGGCATCCAGGTAGTGTCGATGCATCGCGGTGACCTGCGTGCTGTCGACCCAACCACCGTCGGCGAACCATCCCTGGGCCGACAGCAGTTTGAGCGCGACCAGCTCGCCTTCCGAGAGAGTCCCGGGCGGCGTCGTAGCCACCGTGTTACCGGGACCCTTCTTCGCCGGCTGACCAGACCCCGTGGGCACAATACCGTACGACGTGGCCTTCTTGGCTGGCTTGGTGACCTCCCTTGAGTCTGATGTAGTCGCTGGCAGGTAAAGGGTCACGCCGTCTGGAGCCCTACGTCCAACGGTCTCAATCTTTCCGCCCTGCCACTCGATGACGGTTCGAGCGGGCCGGGCTGGAGCGAAGCCGCCCATCGCCAGAGGGCGGCGCGCAACCGCGGGCCGCCTCCGAACGTGGCCGATGGAGCCGTCCTCGGCTACAGCTATCTGCCCATCGCGGGGGATGCGACTGGCAACCAGCTTTCCAAGGTCCGGGCTATCCGACTTTGGGGCATTCCATTCCGCTCCGCCGCCGGGAGCCATGTGCTGCCAGTCGATGTAATCTGCAACGTCATCGCCCAACCCGGGCGCAGCCGACTGCTTCGGACGCTGGGACGCCACGTATAGCGCGTCGCTCAGACTCTGCGTGACCTGCGGACGGGACCCGTCGGATGGGCGGAATTCAAACTCGGTACGGCGCTTTCCGCCAACACCCAAACCTGTCGAGTCCTCAGTGACCACTACCTTTTGGTACTTACGAATCGTGCCGACCTTGACGCCATCCTGGTACACGTCATACACCGGCTCGGTCCCATTTTCCTTCCTGTCGATGTCAACTACCTCGAACCCGTCAGGCGCCCCCGTCACTGAGACAGTGCGCCCGCCACGGGGACGAGCCAGATCCAGCGTCGGGTTGTGGTTCGCGGCATCCTCAAGGGCCGCGAAATCCTCGGGGGTCAAGCCAGCCGATGCCTTCTTGGTCGCCTTCTTGGCTGTTGGCTTTTCGGTCCCGCTGAGGTGCTCCACCAGCCGGTCGACCAGCTCCCGTTTACGACCTGACAGCGGCAGCTTCTGCTCCCGCAGCGCATCCTTCAACTCCGGGATCTTGTGCAGGTCCAGGGCGTCGCGGATAGCCTCCGGGTCGTCGAGGGTGCGTAGGCTAGCCAGGTCAATCGCCTCGGGAGCCCGTGGGGGAGCCTTCTTCGCGGCCTTCTTCACCGGGCTGGGCTGGTCGCCGGCGAGGGCGTCGCGCAGGTTGTCCAACAGCCCGTCGCGGATCTCCCGCCCCGAGGCGCCCCGCCGCAACGTGACCCCCCGCGCCACCGCGGTGCGGCGCAACTGCTCCCGGGTGAAGCCCTCGAACGGATCGCCCTTACCGCCGGCCTGCGCCCAGCGGCGTAGCCCGTCGACGATGCGGTCCAGGGTGGTACGGAAGCGTCCCTGCGCGCCGCGCGGGTGCAACGTCGGGTCGAACTCAGCGCGAAACTCGACAAGATCGGAGCGGTCGTGCTCGGGGATCTCCACGCTCGCCTCAGTGGTGAGCGCATCCTGGTCCCAGACCACGATCGTCGGATGCTCGTAGGCGTTGTCCGGCCCAAGGTCGACGAACTCGGCACCCGCGAACCCGTGCC
>JBLNGJ010000242.1:0-2710 GCA_050264675.1 Micromonosporaceae bacterium | reverse complement strand
GGATGCGGCGCTGGCGGTGCCGGGGGTCACCTTCGGCACCCGGCTGATGGCGGTCGGTGCGGCGCACGACGGTTGGTTGCCGGTCGCCGTACCGGGCCGGTTCGAGCCGGCGTGGGCGATCGAGGACGACATCGCCCCGCTGCCCGACGCGGCCCCGGGAGACCACGCCGAGGTGCTCGCCATGGCCGACCGGCTCCGCGACGTGCCGTACGTGTGGGGCGGCTCCTCGGCGTACGGCGTGGACTGCTCCGGCCTGGTCTACCTGTCCTGGCGCCGGTTCGGCGTGACGTTGCCGCGCGATGCCAAGGACCAGGCCGCGGCGACCGCACAACTGCCGTTCGGCCAGGAGCGCCCGGGCGATCTCTACTTCTTCGCCCGGCCGGGCGAGCCGGTCCACCACGTGGGCTTCGTGGCCGCCGCGCCGGAGGGCGAGCGCCGGCAGATCCTGCACGCCTCGAGCGAGCGTGGTCAGGTGGTCTGGGAGGACCTCACCGCGGAGCGAGCGGAGACGCTGGTGGCCGTACGTCGGGTTCCGGTGTGACGGCTGCGGCGACCGCCCGCCGGGTCTGCCGCCGCGAACTGACCAGGCTCCACACCGTGGTTATCGCGAGCGTGGCGATGATGATCGTGAGGGAGAGCCAGATCGGGATCTCTGGCACCCACTCCAGCGGCCGCCCGCCGTTGATGAATGGCACGTTGTTCAGGTGCAGGGCCTCCATCACCAGCTTGACCCCGATGAACCCGAGCACGATGGCGAGCCCGACCGAGAGGTAGGTCAGGCGCCGCAGCAGGCCGCCGAGCAGGAAGTAGAGCTGGCGCAGGCCCATCAGTGCGAAGACGTTGGCGGCGAAGACCAGGTACGGCTCCTTGGTCAGCCCGAAGATCGCCGGGATCGAGTCCAGCGCGAAGATCAGGTCGGTGGTGCCGATGGCCACCATGACCACGAGCAACGGCGCAAGACCAAGCTTCCGACTTGCCCGGATCAGCACGTTCTCTTTGAAGTCGGTCTCGTCGTCGTCGCCGTGGCCGATGAGGCGGGCCGCGGTGATGAGGAGGAACACCCCGAAGATGTAGAAAACCCAGACGAACTCCCGCACCAGCGCCGCGCCGGCGGCGATGAACGCGCCTCGCATGATCAGCGCCAGCACGATGCCGATGAAGAGCACCCGCTGTTGCTGGGCCCGGGGCACCGCGAAGCGGCTCATGATGATCACGAAGACGAAGAGGTTGTCGACCGAGAGGCTGTACTCGGTCAGCCAGCCGGCGGCGAACTGGCCCGCGTAGTCCGGGCCCGTGGTGGCCCAGATGCCCAGGCCGAAGAGCGCGGCCAGGGCCACGTAGAAGCAGACCCACAGCGTGCACTCACGCACCGACGGTTCATGCGGCCGGCGTCCGATGATCAGCAGATCAACAAGCAGCAGCCCGCTCAACCCGAGCATGGTCGCAGCCCAGACCCATCCAGCGACGTCCATACGTCACGACCCCTCCGCAAACACGTGCGGCGAGGCCCTGGCCGGTCGTCAGCCGCAGTCGCGCGCGCACCCCAGTGTTCAGCGGAGGTCTCTCCCGCCGCCGTGGTTCGACCCATGGGCCGCGACGACCGACGGCGCCGGGCCTGTGGCCGGATCACTCCGGCCCGTCGACCGTGCTGACGAACGCCGCCGCGAGGAATACTCCCCTCCTGGCTGCCCACCATTGTGTCCTACCGGCGGTCGATTCGCAGCACCCCCGTACCATCGGGACATCGTCGCCGCCTCATGGAGATCACTGTGCGCCCTCGCCCCCTCGGCCTCGCCCGTCTCGCGGTCTTCGGGCCACACGTGGCCGGGCTGGTGGTGACCGGGCTGGTGGTGACCGGGCTCTTGGTGAATGGGCTCTTGGTGACTGGGTGTGGCGGGGCCGCAGCGCCGAGCCCGCCGACCAACTGGCCCCTGCCGGCCGACGCGGGCGCGGCCGCTCGCGCCGCCGGGCTGCCCATGCTGGGCCAGGAGATGCTCGACGTGCACTACCACGCGCACCTCGATGTGATCGTCCGCGGCCAGAAGATCACCGTACCGGCGTACGTCGGCATCGACGCTGGCCGCAAGACCATCACGGCGCTGCACACCCACGACACCAGCGGCATCGTGCACATCGAGTCGGCGGCCGACATCCCGTTCACGCTCGGCCAGTTCTTCAACGAATGGGGGCAGCGGCTCACCGTGGCCGAGGCCGGGCCGGTGGCGGCGACATCGGACGAGGAGGTCCGGGTCTACCGCAACGGCAAGCTCGTGGCCGGCGACCCGACCGCGGTCAAGTTCGAGGCCCACGACGAGATCGTGGTCTGGCTCGGCTTGAAGAGCGAGAATCCCAAGGTTCCGGCGGGCTTCACGTTCCCGAACGGACTGTGATCAAGCTTTAGGCTGCCCGCATGGTGCTCGAGGTGGCGCAGTTCGAGATCGTGCCCGGCCGGGAAGACGAGTTCATCGCCGCGTACGTCGAAGCCCGGCCCCTCGTGGCCACCACGCCCGGCTGCCGCAGCGTGCGGATGACCCGAGGTGAGGAGTCGCCATCCCGGTTCGTGCTGCTGGTCGAGTGGGACTCGGTCTCGGCGCACCTGGACAACTTCAGGGCCACCGAGCGGTTTGCGCGGTGGCGGGCGCTGATCGGTCCGTACTTCGCAGCGCCACCGGTGGTGGAGCACTTCTCCGACGTGCCGGTGCGTGGCGGT
>JBLNGJ010000241.1:0-8533 GCA_050264675.1 Micromonosporaceae bacterium | reverse complement strand
GTCCGCGACCTCACGACCAAGCTCGACCAACTCCGAGCCCGCCGGGACGAACTCGGAACCGCCGCCGAGGTCACCCCGAGGGCACCCAGCGCCGCCGCCATCGAGCGCCTCCGCGAGAACCTCGCAGGCGTGTTCAACAACGGCACGCCAGGGCAGCGGAAAGCGATCATCGAAACCCACGTCGCTGAGATCAAGATCGAAGGCGACCAACTGATCCCGATCTTCAAGATCCCGCTCGGAGGCGACCAAGGGTCGGCCCAGCAGGCCGACCCGTCATTTCGCACAACGCATCAGGTTGTGGGCCGCCGGGGACTCGAACCCCGAACCTATGGATTAAAAGTCCACAGCTCTGCCGTTGAGCTAGCGGCCCGCGCTCATCCACGCTACGCGACACCGGGCCGCCACCGCCTTCGGCTTGCCGCCCGGCACGACCCACCGACGTCGAAGGCCGGCGCCTCGGGCGCCGGCCCCCAAGAACGCTGCCAGTGGTCAGGACGGGAAGAGCCAGGGCAGCTGAGCTGCGAGCCAGTCGTGCGCTCGGGCGACCTGGTCGGTGTCGGGGCTCAGCCACGGCACCATGCCGTTGAACGCCCCCACGCCGACGACCACGGCCGCCATCGCGAGGAGCAGACCGAGCAGCGCGTCGGCCTTGCCGGCCACATGCCGACGACCGGTCGCCGCCAGGCCGCCGAAGCCGAGCACGATGCCGAGGACGCCGAGCACAATGCCGGGACCGGCGAGGATGCCACTCAACACGGACAGCGCCGACGTCACGCCGAAGACCAACGCGCCCATGGCGAGCAAGCTTGCCCGTGGCCGCGGGCTGGCGGGAGCCGCCGCCGTGGCCGTCGGGGCTGGGCTCACTGGACGCTCGGTCACGACGGTGGGAGCCTCGGCCGCGGCCCGGTTACGAGCCGCCTCGCGCTCGTCGACCTTGGCTCGCGCAACGTATCGGTGGCGGGAGACGCGATCATCCACGTCGTGGTCGTCCAGCCGCTCATCGTCGGCCCGCTCGGTTGCGATGCGATCGTCGTATTCGTCGACGCGCCCGTCGGCGTTCTCATCCCGGGTCGCCGCTCCTCGGCGGAGACGTTCAGAAACCGTCGGGATCCTCACTACGAACCACCTCCTGTCGGCCGCGGAGCAGCGCCACAGCGACGTGGCCCACGCGGAGTAATCCTTCTTGGGTTTACCCACGCGTTGGGTAGCCCGAAACGCAGATCCTCCAACGACCTAGGCTGGTCGGATCACACCGAACACGGAGGGTGAGATCGCCGTGGTACCCGAAGCGCGCCAGGTCGAACTTGTCGCCGCCGACGGCACACCTGCCGGAGTGTCCAATGTGGTCGACGCGCATACCGCGCCGGGGCAGCTGCACCGGGCGTTCTCCGTACTGCTCATCGATTCCGCTGGGCGGACCCTGTTACAGCAACGGGCCGCAATCAAGAGCCGATTCGCACTGCGGTGGGCGAATGCCTGCTGCGGCCACCCGGCCCCGCGCGAGAATGTGACGACGGCAGCGACCCGCCGGCTGGCCGAGGAGTTGGGGGTACGCGGGGTTGCGCTGCACGAGGTTGGCGTGTACGCGTACCGCGCGCCCGATGAGTCCAGCGGCCTGATCGAGCACGAATACGACCACGTCCTCATTGGCCGTTGTGATAATGACCTCACTCTCAGCCCGGATCCGTCCGAGGTTGCTGCCACCCGGTGGGTAGGTCTGGCCGATCTCGCATCGACCGGCGTCGCCGAGGCAGAGAAGAACTACGCGCCGTGGCTTGCCGGTGTGCTATCGGTCGCATTGCATTCCACGCATCTGTCAGATATCCGGTAGCACACGGCGCGCGCAAGCAGCATCAAACACTTTGGCGGTGAGACGATGACGCCGTCGTGGGTTACGGTGGTCCGTCTCCACCCGACTCCTCACCCCCATGGAGTCTGTTTTGCGCCACCGATTCAATGCAGTCGCTGTTCCTGCCCTGCTCTCCCTGTTGACTTTGACCGGCTGTACCGCCGCCCACGTGCGGGCGTCCAGGCCTGTAGTGGTGCCCACACCGGCTGCGACCACGCCGACGCCGAAGCCCAGCCCGAAGCCGTCACCGACGCCGAGTGCTAAGCCGAAGCCGAAGCCGACCGCCACCCAGACCACTGCGGCGCAACCGGTCCGGCTCGGTCGGGTGGGTGGACATGGACCGGCCGGGTCGCTGCGATCAACCGGCTCAAACGCAGTCGCGTTGACGTTCGACGACGGACCCGATCCGGTGAACACGCCGAAGATGCTCGACGTGCTGAAGAAGAACGGCGTGAAGGCCACGTTCTGCGTGGTCGGATTTCGCGCGCGCGACCATCCCGACCTGATCCGCCGCATCATCGGCGAGGGTCACACCATCTGCAACCACTCGTGGCAACACCTGATGGACCTCGGCCAGCGCACCGACGACTACATCCTCAACGACCTACGGGCGACCAACAACGCGATCCGCGCCGCCGTCCCGAACGCAAAGATCAAGTACTTCCGGGCCCCTGGCGGAAATTTCAACACCCAGCTGGTCGCGCTGGCCAGGGAACTCGGCATGACCTCGATCTACTGGGCGGTCGACACCCGCGACTGGGAATTCGCCACCTACGGGCACGGCACCTCGATGGTCAACCACATCATCTACTGGGTGAAGACCTACACCCGCCCCGGCGCGATCGTGCTGTCGCACGACAATCTCAAGCCCGACACCGTCACGGCGTACGCGACCCTGCTGCCCTGGCTCAAGCCGCGGTTCAAACTCATTGCCCTGCCCACTTAGCCACCCACGGGTCCCGCGACCACGCCTGGCCCCCGACCTGCGAAGATCACCCAACCGAGGTGGTTTGATGATCCACCCGGGCGTCGCGTATGCTTTGCAGGCCTCCGACGGGGCCCGGACAGGGCGCGTCGTGATCAACGCCGGTATGCGATGATTGCGAAGCCGCCCCCATCGTCTAGCGGCCCAGGACGCCGCCCTTTCAAGGCGGTAGCACGGGTTCGAATCCCGTTGGGGGCACGCACATCGCACCGTACGAGGTCCTGTGGAGCAGCTGGAGTGCTCGCCGCCCTGTCAAGGCGGAGGCCGCGGGTTCAAGTCCCGTCAGGACCGCCCAGCCCGGTCTGTTAACGCCGCCCGGCGAGGTATCGCGGCGTGTAGCATGAGCCGAGCACCCGGCCAGGTAGCTCAGTTGGTACGAGCGTCCGACTGAAAATCGGAAGGTCGGCGGTTCGACCCCGCCCCTGGCCACCGGCGAGCGGCGCGGCGCAGGATGTGCGCACCGGCAGGGCACCGTCCCGGCCTTCGACCCGGCGAGTAAGAGTCGTCGGCCAGAGTGCCACGACGTTCGATGCGGGGCGCTATCGGGCGTGGCCGACAGGGGCTGCGGTTTCGCAGGCTAGGGCCGTGCGATCAGTTCAAAGACCTTGTCGCACGCGAAGACCCGACCATAGGAGCCCCCAGTGGTCTCGCGCATGAAGCCGTGTTGCACAAGGCGGTTGATCGCAGCGTTCGCGGTCGGGAACGAGACTCCGTAGATGGCGGCTGCGCGTGTCACAGAGATGCGAGGGTAGCCGATCAGGTCGTTCGCGAGCTCAAGCACCATACCGGTTGCGCCCTGCGCCTTGAGCGTATGAACAACACTGTCCCGATACTCCAGCAACTCCCTGATTGTGAGCGAGGCCGCTCGCGACTGGTCTGCGACGGCCTCGGCGAAGAAATGCACCCATGGACCGAAGTCGCCGGTAGTCGTCGTGGTCAGTAGATGGTCTACATAGGAGGAACGACGTGGCTCTAGCCACGGCGACAAGTTCAGGACAGGGTACGAAAGGACGCCCCCTGCCATCATCTGAAGCGTGATCACCAAACGGCCGAGCCGGCCGTTACCGTCGCTGAACGGGTGGATGGTCTCAAACTGGTAGTGAGCCAGCGCCACCTTAACCAACAGTGGCAGGTCATCTTCGGCGTTGAGCCACTTCTCCCAGTCGCTCATGGCTGTCACCAGCACGTCGCCATGAGGTGGCGGCACGAACCTCGCTTGCTCGATGGTGTCGCCAGGGTTGCCGATACACACCAGACGCTGACGTAGCTTTCCGGCGTCGTAGCCGTCGCCACGTGTGCCCCGGACGATCCGGGCCTGAAGCTCCTCAAGGAGGGTGGTACAGATCGGCTTCTTCTGGATGAGCTCGACACCCTTCAGGGCGGCGAATACATAGTTGCGGACCTCGCGCACCTCTGCCGTTTGGTTTCCCTCGAGGTACTCAGCCTCCAGCACGTCGGCGAAGGGCGCGTACGTCCCTTCGAGCGCGGACGTGCTGATGGCCTCCCTCGTGATTGCTGGTGTTACGAGGAGGGCAGGGTTTGGCAGCTGCCGTATCTGGGCGTCGAGTGCTCCGAGCGTGCGGTCGGCTTCACTGAGGGCCTTGTAGGTTTTCTGCGGGAGGCTCACGGTGCTGGGTAGGGGTGCGGGCACGAAGGCGTAGTGGCTCCGATGCTGGTTTGTTCGATCGTCAAACCATGAGATCGGCTCAAGCTTACCCAAAGGGGACCCGTAGAACCGTTCTACCTGCACTTTTAAAGTCTTCCCCCTAGTACTTTAGATTTTGTCCGGAGATCTAAAGCCGGAATCACATCCTGGTAAGAGATCGCAAGCCAGGCGCCGTCGAGCTTTAGATTACACCGCTGTGAGCAAGCCCTCACCCGGGTTCACGCCACCACGCCTCCCGGTCCGCGCCGACGCGCCCCACACCGCCCGTATCCGTCGTCGATGAGCATCTCTGGGCACTGCCCCAGGTACACCAGATCCGAGCCTTCACGTCCGAGCGGCCAAGCGGGCGCTGGCCCTCTCAAGCCGGCGGCCGGCGAAGGACAACCGTCGGTGGAACAGCAACGGCGGCGCGGCAAGCTGACGGCGCGCCGTCGAGCTAGCGGGGCTGCGCCGACCGCACCACGTCATACCCTCGGCGCGTGCCCGACGACGCGCTTCCCTCAGCGGAGGAGGCGGAGTGACGGTGACCGGGCGGCGCAACGCGCACCTGACCTACCTGGGCAACTCCCAGGCCGGTCGGCACGGTTGGCTGCGCCTGACTCCCGCGTACTCGGTGCGTCTGGTCCGCGAACACCTCGCCGAACTAGACCCCGACGCCGTGGTCACGGACCCGTTCTCCGGCACCGGAACCACCGTGCTCGCCGCGGCTGAGCTCGGCCGGCGTGGCCAGGCGTTGGACATCAACCCGTTCCTGGTGTGGCTGGCGGCGGCGAAGACCCGCGCCTACCACCCCGACGTGCTCGGGCATGCGACCGCACAAGCAACCGACCGGGTTGCCGAGGCCCGCCGCCGCCGAAGCGGCGAACACTGGCAGCCCAAGCTCGCCAACATCGAACGCTGGTGGTCCCCGGCCGCCCTGGAGGCCCTCGCCGCACTGCGGTCGGCGCTCGACGACCTGCCTGTAGGCCCCGGACGCGACCTGCTCGACCTCGGTTTCTGCCGGGTGCTGATCGAGACCAGCAGTGCCGCCTTCAACCATCAGTCCATGTCGTTTCATCGGAGCCACGACGAGACCACCGTCGAGCAGGTGCTCGACCGGTTCGTGGCCCGCACGGCCGAGATCGCGGCGAGCGCGGCCACGCCGTTACCGGGCCAGGCCACGGTCCAGCAGCACGATGCACGAGACCTCGACTCGGCCACGATCGAACCGTGCGACCTGCTCTTCACCTCACCGCCGTACGTCAACCGGATGAGCTACGTGCGGGAACTGCGGCCCTACCTGTACTGGCTGCGCTTCCTCGACGAGCCGGGCGCCGCGGCCGACCTCGACTGGCACGCGATCGGCGGCACGTGGGGGACGGCGACGAGCCGGCTGGCCACCTGGCGGACCACCGACACCGTGCCGGTCGAACGCGAGCTCGCCGAGGTGTGCCGGGCCATTGGCCGTGGCCCGAGCGGCGGCTTGCTCGCCGCCTACGTGCGCAAGTACTTCACCGACGTGTGGTCGCACGTTCAGGCGGCGTACAAGCAGGTCAGGAGCGGTGGGAGGGCTGTCTACATCGTGGGCAACTCGACCTTCTACGGACACCTCGTGCCGACCGAGCAGTGGTACCGATCGTTGTTGCTCGAAGCCGGCTTCACCGAGGTCGAGGTGCAGACGATCCGCAAGCGCAACTCCAAGCGCGAGCTCTTCGAGTTCGCCGTGACCGCACACCGCCCGTGACCGCGCGCCGCACACCGCCCAGCCGCCCATGACGGAGCCGCCGGGCTGGCCCGCTCAGGCCGACACCGCGGCCCCGGTGCGCCGGGACACCGCGGCGCCGCCGAGATCGGCGCGCTGGCCGGCCGCGTACCCCCATTCCAGACCGCTGCCGCGAAGCCGCCGCGGCCCGGCGGCGCGCAACCGCGGATAGACCTCGGCCACCCGCCGGTCGACCCGGCCGGTACGGTCGGCGAGCACGAGCGCCAGCGACGGGCCGCTCTCCCGCCGGGACTCGGCCTCATCGCTGGCCCGTTGCTCGGCCGCACGCAGCCGCGACCCGACCGCGTGGGTGAAGCCGGCGAGCCAGGAACGGCGAAACGCCGCCGGTGTCTCCCACGTGGGCACCGGCGCGCCGGCTAACCCGTACGCCGCCTGCACCAGCAGCGACGTGAACAGCAGTTCGGTGCGCTCGAGATCACTGGCGTAGCCGAAGAGATGGATCGTGTAGGTGAAGCGCTGGCCGTCCCACTGTTTGCGCTGAACGCTGCGGCAGCGCAGGGCGGCCGCAACGGTGCCGAGCAGGCCCACCTTGTCGAGCGCGTACGGCGCATCGATCGGCACCACTCGATCACCGACCGGATCGGACTCGGGCCGGCTGGCGGCGAGCAGAGCCCGGTCAACCCCGTACTTGGCGATGAGCTCGGCCGCCTTGTCGTTGAGCGCGGCGGCCTCGGCCGGGGTGCAGCCCGGATCTTCCGCCTTGGCCAGCAGCTTGCGGACCTTCTCCAGCATCATGCGAACAGATGTACCATCGGCCACCGACAACACCCGGGAGGAGCTATTCCGGCGCGCCGCGGCGGCGCAGCGTCGCCACCGTCGAGCCGGCCAGCATCAGTAGGCAGTCGGCGAGCTGCCCGGCCGCCACCGCCGCCTCGAAAAGCGCCTTGGCCGTGGGTGGATCACCATTGGCGTACGCGCTGACGAACCGCGCCACCCACCGCGCGTCATAGCCGGCCTGTTCGATGTCGGGGAAGTCCAGGGCCGCGAAGCCGATCGGTTGGCCGTCACCGATCAGGGTTCCGGCCAGGCACCAGGCCAGTTCGTACGCACCGCGTGGGCTGCCCCGGTGCGCCGCCGCGTCGAACGCGCCGACCACAGCGTCCCGATCGCCACGCAGCGCCGAGTCCAGTACGGCGACCGCGTCCTCGTAGACGTCGGGTGGTAGGTCGTTCATTGGGCGAAGCCTAGGCCGCGGCGTCAAGCCGTCGCGGCTGATCGGCGTGAGGCCCGCACACCCCGCCCGATGGGCTGGGCAGTTTCGTGGAACCTGCCCCAGGTCGTTGGCCGGAGTGGGCGACTTTCGGAAAGTTGCCCCTCAAGACCAGGCGTCAGGGCCGGCGCAGCATGCAGGTGAGCCGGGCCGTGCAGACCCGCCGCCCGGATTCATCGGTAATGGCGATCTCGTACGTGGCGATGGACACGCCCAGGTGCAGCGGTGTGGCGACGCCGGTGACGAGGCCGCTGCGCACCGAGCGGTGGTGGGTCGCGGAGATATCGATGCCGACCGCGTACCCCCCGAACGCGGCCGCCGCATGCAGGGACGCCCCGACCGAACCGAGCGCCTCAGCCAACACGCACGACGCCCCGCCGTGCAGCAGGCCGAACGGCTGGGTGTTGCCCTCCACCGGCATCGTGGCGACCACGCGTTGCGCCGAGGCCTCGGTGATCTGGATGCCCAGCCGCGAGCCGAGCGCGTCGGCGTCGGAAGGCCAGGACCGCACCGGCGCCTCGCCATCGGCCGCTGGTGCCGCCGGTGGCTCCGATCCGTCAACCATTCGCGCAGGCTACCTGGGCACCTTGACCGCGTGGCGAACCGGCTTCGGGTCGCCCCGGTGGTCGCTTGGCCCTACGGTGGGCACGTCAGCGAACAGGTCACGTCAACGAAGAGGGAGCCCATGAGCGACAACGAACCGGTGGAGACCCGTGGCGATGAGCGTGTCGAACTGATTGTCGCCGACACCAACAACGACGGTAGGGCCGACCTGTGGGTGGTCGACACCGACGGAGATGGCAAGGCGGACCTGTTCCAGTTCGACCATGACGGCGACGGCCAGGTCGACCTGACCATCGTCGACCGTGACCAGGACGGCAACCCGGACGAGGTCGTCCAGGGCGACGCTGGTCTGCCGCCCGCGTAGAGCCTCCGGGTGGTCGCCCCGTACCGTGGGGTCATGGCCTCCACACTGGACGCTCTCGGGCAGGCGCAGTACGTGCTGGTGACGACGTATCGCCGGAATGGCGCGGCGGTGCCCACACCGGTCTGGGTGGTGC
>JBLNGJ010000240.1:0-2618 GCA_050264675.1 Micromonosporaceae bacterium | reverse complement strand
GGGCGAGATTGCCCAACCTCGGCGCGGCCACCAATATGACCGTGGCTCCGGTCTCGTTGCGCAGCGTGAGCTGCACGACCACATCGGAACCGGTGGCCTGAGCCGCCGCGCCGAGCAGGCGGATCGGGCCCGGCACCGCGGCGACGAGATTGACGACGATCGACCGGATCGTCGCCACCTGACCGCCGGTCCCGGTCCCGGCCACGGCGGCACCGGCCATGCCACCCGCACCGGCCAGCGTCGCGATCGGGCCGGCGGCCGCGGCCGGCGCCGCAACCGGCACGCTGACCGGGCCGGCCGTGAGTGCCGGCAGGGCCAGGCCGGCTTGACCCGACACCACCTGATTGACGACCGGGGCGGCGAACTGGACGACGGCGTCATACCCGGCGGCGTACTGCGAAAGCGGCTGGCGGGTCCAGGTCACCAGGGCACCTCCCGGTCGCGGGTGGCAGGGCGAGGCCACCCGGTGGCGCGTTCGTACCTCGCGCCAAGTCTGCCCGGCGGCCACAGCACGAGCCGGCTGACTGTCCGCGTGGTGTCAGTCCGAAGCCCGACGAATATCGATGGCCAATTTCTGTCCAAACCAGGGCGGGCGGCGACCTCAACGAGCGCACCCGAGGTCCATCGCCACCCCGATCGGCGATTGCGGCCCAGCCAGAAGCCTCTCTATGGTGGCCGATATGCCACTACCTCAATAGGGAGGCATTTGTGATATCTAGAACGGTTCTAGTAAGAGCGGGCGCGCCGCTGGCCGTGGTGGTTCTGGTCGGCGGCCTGCTCGTGATCAACGCGAACGCGACAGCGGCCACGACCACCGCGCCCAGCTTCTCCATCACACCGGTGTTCAGCTCCCCGGCCGCGTTCGACGTCTCGCCACCGCTGCGCGACCTGGCCGCCGCCGCGTCGGTCCAGTCACAGGCCGTCGCGCCGGACGAAGACGGCAACGACGATGTCGACATGGACGAGGGCAAGCCGGAGCACGAGCCCGAGGTCGAAAACGACGGCTTCTCCGGCGACGGCGTCCGCCAGGCGACCGCCGGCACCGCGCCGATCGGGCCGACGCTGGCCAACTTCGATGGCCTGAGTAACCAGGACAACTTCGACACCTTCGGGTTCCGGGTCAACCCGCCAGATGTCTCCGGTGACGTGGGACCCAACCATTACGTCGAAATGATCAACCTGGTGTTCGCCGTGTTCGCGAAGAACGGCACCAAGCTGCTCGGTCCAGTCGACAACGGCACGCTCTGGTCCGGCTTCTCCATCGACGAGTGCACCGACCCGTCCGGTGACACCGTCGTCCTCTACGACCAGATCGCCGACCGGTGGCTGCTGACCCAGTTCACCACCCGCGGCATCAACTTCCCGAACGAGCCGTTGAACCTGTTCTACAACTGCGTCGCCATCTCCACCACCGGCGACCCGACCGGGTCCTACTACCGGTACGCCTTCAACACGGGGTTCAACTTCCCGGACTACCCGAAGTACGGGATCTGGCGCGACTCCTACCTCATCACCACCCGCGAGTTCGGCATCCTCGACCCCAACTTCTACGGGATTGGGGTGTATGGCCTGGATCGAAACAAGATGATCGAGGGCGACCCGGACGCCCGGGCGGTCAGCGCGCTGCTCGACTCGAGCGTCGTGCCGATCAACCTGATCGGGGACGGGTTGCTGCCGGCGGACTTGGACGGCAAGACCAAGCCGAAGAACGACGTGCCGGCGCCCATCATCGGCACCCAGGACAACAACGGGCCCTACGGTGCCCCGTTCGACGCCCTGAACGTCTGGGAGTTCGATGTGCACTGGAACGCCACCGCGACCGCCTCGCTGGTGCTGAAAACGCAGCTGCCGGTGGCCTCGTTCGACTCGGCCTTCCCGTGCGGGCCATCCGATCGGGACTGCCTACCCCAGCCGGGCATCACGAACCCGGCTCAGTTCCTGGACATCCTCTCCTACCGGCAACGGCCGTTGCACCGTCTCGCGTACCGCAACACCGGCGGCTACGAAGCCATGGTGACGAACCAGTCGGTGGAAGCGGCGCCCGGTGTGGCCGGGGTCCGTTGGTATGAGATCCGCCGCACCGACGGCACGTACACCGTCCACCAGCAGGGCACCTACGCGCCCGGCGACGGTGTGCACCGCTGGATGGGCAGCATCGCCCAGGACAAGTTCGGCAACACGGCGCTGGGCTTCAGCGTGGTCAACGGCACCTCGGTCTTCCCGGGCATCCGCTACACCGGACGGCTGGCTGGCGACCCACTGGGGCAGATGACCCAGGGTGAGGGCACGATCATCAGCGGCAGTGGGGTTCAACGGACGACGAACTCCCGGTGGGGCGACTACACCACCATGAGCGTGGACTCGGTTGACGACTGCACGTTCTGGTACATCAACGAGTACTACACCTTGGCCGGTCAGGTGTCATCGACCGCGGGTTGGCAGACCCGGGTCGGCAGCTTCAAGCTGCCCGGCTGCTGAACCACAACGCCAGCGGAAATGATTGGCGGGCGGCCCGGGGGGCGCCCCCCAACCCAATGGGTCCAGCGTGATACTACGAGCCCGGTTCTAAGGGCCGGTGGCCGCGCCAGCCAGCGCCGGAACGCTGACCGCGGTCCACC
>JBLNGJ010000239.1:0-6074 GCA_050264675.1 Micromonosporaceae bacterium | reverse complement strand
TGCGGCCCTCGAAGTGGGTGCCCAGGCCGTAGCCCTTAACCGTGTGGGCCAGGATGACAGTCGGCTTGCCCTTGAACTCGGTCGCGGCCTTGTACGCGGCGTAGACCTTGTTGTAGTCGTGGCCGCCGCGCTTGAGGTTCCAGACCTCATCGTCCGACATGGACTCGACCATCTTGCGGGTACGCGGGTCGCGGCCGAAGAACTGCTCGCGCACGTACGCGCCGGACTCCGCCTTGTAGGTCTGATAGTCACCGTCGTTGGTCGTGTTCATCAGGTTCACCAGCGCACCGTCGGTGTCGGCGGCGAGCAGCGCGTCCCACTCGCGCCCCCAGATCACCTTGATGACGTTCCAGCCGGCGCCCCGGAAGAACGCCTCCAGCTCCTGGATCACCTTGCCGTTGCCGCGCACCGGCCCGTCCAGGCGCTGCAGGTTGCAGTTGATCACAAAGGTGAGGTTGTCCAGTTCTTCCCGGGCGGCCAGGCCGATCGCGCTGATCGACTCAGGCTCGTCCATCTCGCCGTCGCCGAGAAAGCCCCACACCTGCTGCTGGCTCGTGTCCTTGATGCCGCGGTCGTGCAGGTAGCGGTTGAACCGGGCCTGGTAGATGGCGTTGATGCCGCCCAGTCCCATGGAGACGGTCGGGAACTCCCAGAAGTCGCGCATCAGCCGGGGGTGTGGGTAGGAGGGTAGCCCGCCACCTTGGCCGGCGTGCGAGAGTTCCTGGCGGAACCCGTCCAGCTGCGCCTCGGTGAGCCGGCCCTCCACGAACGCCCGGGCGTACATGCCGGGTGAGGCGTGACCCTGGTAGAAGATCTGGTCACCGCCGCCAGCGTGGTCCTTGCCCCGGAAGAAGTGGTTGAAGCCGACCTCGTAGAGGCTCGCTGAGCTGGCGTAGGTGGAGATGTGCCCGCCGGCGCCGATGCCGGGGCGCTGGGCCCGGTGCACCAGCATCGCCGCGTTCCACCGGATGTAGGCGCGGATGCGCCGCTCCACGTGCTCATCGCCGGGGAACCATGGTTCGCGCTCCGGCGGGATGGAGTTGATGTAGTCGGTGGTGGTCAGCGGCGGTACGCCGACCTGGCGCTCCCGGGCCCGTTCCAGCAGACGCAACATGATGTAGCGCGCCCGCTGGCGACCCCGCTCGGCAATCACCCCGTCCAGGGAGTCGACCCACTCGTGGGTCTCGTCCGGGTCGATGTCGGGCAGTTGGCTCGGCATCCCGTCACTGATCACGGGGCGCTTGCGTTCCGTCATGGTTTGCTCCTCGGCGTCTCACCTTTATCCTGCCGCGCCCCGCGGCGCTCGGCACACCGACCCGGTGGCAAACGGCACGTAGTCGCATGTGACTCACCGTGAAGGCCCCGTGTGTCAACTGTGGTTGACACAGCACGTACTGTCAACGTAGATTGACAGCATGACCGAAGCGACGAAACTGGCCTCGGCGGCCAGTAGCACCGACCCGGAGGTCGGCCTGCGCGCGGTGCTCGCGCTGCGCCGGCTGTTGGAGAGCCTGGAGGTTCTGCAGGTCGACAACGCCCGCCAGCGTGGCTGGTCCTGGCAGGACATCGCCGATGCGCTCGGCGTGAGCCGGCAGGCAGTCCACAAGAAGCACGCCGGCCGGCCGCCGGCCGACCTGGCCCGGGGGGCGTGATGTTCGAGCGGTTCACCGAATCGGCTCGTATCGTGGTGGCTGGCGCCCAGGACGAGGCGCGCCTGCTCGGCACCGGCTATATCGGGACCGAGCATCTGCTGCTCGCGCTACTCAACCCGGCCAGCGGCCGCCCGGCCGAGATCCTGCGCGAGGCCGGCCTTGACCACGACAGCGTGGCCGCTACGGTCGCCCGGCTGTGCGCCCGCGGCGTCGCCGGTGCCAGCCCGGGCGATGCCACGCGCCCGGTCGACGCCATGGGCCCGGTCGACGCCATGGGCCCGGCGGAGGCCATGGGCCCGGCCGATGCCGAAGCGCTGCGCCTGATCGGCATCGATCTGGACGCGGTTGTGGCCGCCGTCGAGGGTGCGTTCGGGCCGGGCGCGCTGCGGCTGCCACCGGTCGAATCGCCGGGCCAGTCGCCGTGGCGGCGCCGGCGGCGGTGGCTGCGCCCGACGTTTCTGATGCGGCGGCTGCGCCGACGCCGGATGCGCCGCCGCGAGGCGCGCCTGGCGGCCAGTCCGGCCGGTCGGGCGGCCGGCCTGCGCGCGGGCGGGCGGCATGTGCCGTTCACGCCGAAGAGCAAGAAGGTCCTGGAGCTGTCGTTACGCGAGGCGGTGCGCCTCAAGCACGACCGCATCGGCACCGAACACCTGCTGCTGGGCCTGCTCGATCAGGGTGACGGCCTCGCCGCCCAGGTTCTGGCCCAGGCCGGGTTGACGCTGAAGGATCTGCGCCAGCGCACCCTGCGCGCGATCGGCGAGGCCGCGTAGACACCCCTACTTGGAAGTAGGGGCACCGTCCTATACCTGGAGACGTTAATACGGTGCCCGTGCTTACCCCGGAGGTGTGGGTTGGGGCGGTCGGTAAGGTCGGCCGGTGACCACTCCGGAGGAACTCGGCGAACGGTTCCGGGCGGCAGTGGGTGCCTTGCCGGCGGCCGGCCCGGGTCGCGACGGAGGTGAGCCGGTGCGCGACGGCTCCCGGCTCACCAGCGCACTCGCCCTCGAGCTCTTCGACGCCCAGCTCGCCAGCCGCCACCTCGACCTCGCCGCCCGCTGGCTGCGCGGCCGCGGGGAGGGCTTCTACACGATCGGGTCGTCCGGACACGAAGGCAACGCGGCCGTCGCCGCGGCCCTACGCCCCACCGACCCGGCCCTGCTGCACTACCGCTCGGGCGGCTTCTACTGCGCCCGGGCCAGCCGGGCCGGCACCGACCCGGTGCGCGACGTGCTGCTCGGCCTCGTCGCCGCGGCGAGTGAACCCATCGCCGGGGGGCGGCACAAGGTTTTCGGCCATCCGCACCTGGCCGTCATCCCGACCACGAGCACGATCGCCTCGCACCTGCCCCGAGCGGTCGGTCTCGCGTACGCGATCGGACGCCCGGCGGCCACCGCCTTCCCGGCCGACGCCATCGTGGTCTGCTCGTTCGGCGACGCCTCGGTCAACCATGCCGTGGCGCAGGCGGCCCTGAACACCGCCGGCTGGCTGACCCACACCGGGTCGCCGCTGCCGCTGCTGTTCGTCTGCGAGGACAACCGCATCGGCATCAGCGTCCGCTCGCCGCGGCGCTGGGTGGGCGCGGTGCTCTCGGCCCGGCCGGGCCTGCGCTACGCCGCCGCCGACGGCTGCGACCTCGCCGCCGCCTCCGACGCGGCGGTCGCGGCGGCCGAATGGGGCCGCCGAGCGCGCCGCCCGGCGGTGCTGCACCTGAGCACGGTGCGGCTGATGGGCCACGCCGGGGCCGACGCGGAGGCGGCCTACCGGTCACCGGCCGAGATCGCCGCCGACCTGGCCCGCGACCCGCTGGTCGCCACCGCGACGATGCTGGTCGCGGCCGGCCTGCGCACCCCCGACGAGGTGCTCGCCCGCTACGACGAGACGGCGGCCCAGGTGCGCAAGGTGGCCGAGGAGGTGCTCGGCGAGCCGAAGCTCACCACGGTCACCGCCATCGTGGCGCCGCTCGCCCGCCGCCGGCCGGTGCGGGTGGCCCGGGCGGTGGCCGAGGCCGGGGCCCGCGCCACCGACGCCGACGGCGCCACCGACGCCGACGGCGCCACCGGCGGGGCCGGTTCAGATGGACTCGCCGGTTCCGGTTGGCGGGCCGAGGCGTTCGGCGGCCGGCTGCCCGAAGAGGGCGGCCCGCTCACCCTCGCCCAGACGATCAACGCCGCCCTCACCGATGCGCTGGCCGGTGACCCGTCGATCATGGTCTTCGGGGAGGATGTCGCGGCCAAGGGTGGCGTCTACGGCGTCACGAAGGGGCTGCGCGACCGGTGTGGTGGGCAGCGGGTCTTCGACACGCTGCTCGATGAGACCTCGATCCTCGGCCTGGGCCTGGGCGCCGGGTTGGGCGGGCTGCTGCCCGTACCCGAGATCCAGTATCTGGCGTACCTGCACAACGCCGAGGACCAGCTGCGCGGCGAGGCGGCGACGATGCAGTTCTTCTCCCGCGGCGCGTACCGCAACCCGATCGTGGTCCGGGTGGCCGGCCTGGCCTACCAGGAGGGTTTCGGCGGGCACTTCCACAACGACAACGCGCTGGCGGTGCTGCGCGACATCCCCGGCCTGGTCATCGCCGTGCCATCCAGCGCCGCCGAGGCCGCGCCGTTGCTGCGCACTTGCCTGGCCGCGGCCACGGTCGACGGCAGCGTGTGCGTGTTCCTCGAACCGATCGCCCTCTACCACACCCGTGACCTGCACGCCGAGGGCGACAACGGGTGGCTCGCGCCCTATGCCGCGCCGGCGCAGTGGGGGCCGCTGCACGCGCCGATCGGGCGGGCCCGGGTGCACGGCGACGGCGACGGGCTCACCATCATCACCTTCGGCAACGGCGTACGGATGTCGCTGCGCGTGGCCGCCCGGCTGGCCGCCGAGGGCGTCGCGGCCCGCGTGGTCGACCTGCGGTGGGTCGCGCCGCTGCCGGTCGCCGACATCGTCCGCGAAGCGGGCGCCACCGGCCGGGTGCTCGTGGTCGATGAGACCCGCGATGCCGGCGGGGTCGGTGAGGGCGTGCTCGCCGCCCTGGTCGCGGCCGGGTACGCCGGGGCGGTCCGGCGTGTCGCCGCGGCCGACTCGTTCGTGCCGCTCGGCGATGCCGCCCGCGTGGTGCTCGTCTCCGAGGACGACATCACGGCCGCCGCGCGGACCCTGCTCAACGCGTGATCGTGCTGGTCACGGCCTTGCCGCCCGCTGGCGACACACGGCCGAGCAGGTCGTATCTTCACAGGTAGTCGGTGTGCCACTTGCGTACGGCGCTCCGAATGTGTGGACTACCCGCTAATGGTGCGACTACCCACCAAGACGGCGGGAGTCGTGGAGACGAGGAGGAATTCGACGTGAGCGCGACCGCGGGCCAGGCCGACGGGGTACGTAGCCTGGCGGACCGGCTCGGGATCGAGTCCGGCATGGTCGTCATGGAGCTCGGCTACGACGAGGACGTCGACGAAGATCTCCGCGATGTGCTGATCGACCGGGTGGGCGACTTCGTCGACGAGGACACCGACGAGGTCGTCGACATCGTCCTGCTCTGGTGGCGCGACGGCGACGGTGATCTGGTGGACACCCTCGTCGACGCGCTGAGCCCGCTCGCTGACCACGGCGTCGTCTGGCTGCTCACGCCGAAAGCGGGGCGCGACGGACACGTCGAACCGAGCGAGATCACCGAGTCCGCCCCGACCGCGGGGCTGCAGCAGACCTCTACTCTCAGCGTCGGCAAAGACTGGTCCGGCGCCCGGCTGGTGGCACCTCGCGCGGTCCGGCAGCCGCGCCGCTGACTCCCTTCCGGCCTTCGTTTCTCGGGCGTTCTCGCGGTCGTGGCATGCTCGACGGGAGGCCGGCGGGCGGCGCGGGCCACTGGGGAGGTAGCGATGCCGATCGAAGCGGGTGCGGTCGCCCCGGAGTTTGTGCTGCGGGACCAGAGCAACCAGGAAGTCCGGCTCTCCGACTTCCGCGGCCGGCGCAACGTGCTGCTCGTCTTCTATCCGCTCGCGTTCACCAGCACCTGCCAGGGCGAGCTCTGCTCCGTGCGGGACAACCTCGGCGACTTCGTCAACGAATCGACGCAGGTGCTCGCGGTCAGCATCGACTCGGTGGCCAGCCACCGGGTCTGGGCCGAGCGCGAGGGCTACCAGTTCCCGCTGCTGGCCGACTTCTGGCCGCACGGCGCCGTGGCCAAGGCGTACGGCGTCTTCGATGAGGAGCGCGGGTTCGCGCACCGCGGCACGTTCGTCATCGACAAGCAGGGGGTTGTGCGTTACGCCGAGATGTATGGCATCGGCCACTTCCGTGACCAGGATGCCTGGCGGAAGGCGTTGGCCGAGCTGTCCTGACGCCGGTCGTCGCGCTCTGGGTCGCCACTGCTGTTCGCCCGGGGCGCGAGGGGTGAGGCGTGCGGGCTCCCTCGCCGACCTTGGGGGCTCTTTC
>JBLNGJ010000238.1:0-3209 GCA_050264675.1 Micromonosporaceae bacterium | reverse complement strand
GGAAGACCAGCCCCTGCTCGAACAGGGCCACCTCGCGAGTGCCCCGCCCGTGGTTGCGCCGCAGGGCGGCCAGCAGCGGCGGCAGCAGGGACGTGCGCAGCAGCGGCTCCTCGCCGGAGAGCGGGTTGGCCAACCGGACCGCCGGTCGGCGCGGGTCGTCGGCCGCCAGCCCGAGCGCGTCGGCGACCCCGAGACCCACGAACGGGTAGGAGAGCACCTCGACGTAGCCGGCCTCGGCCAAGGCCCGCCCGACGCTGCGGCGGCGGCGCTGCTGTGGCGTGAGCCCGTTGCCGGGCGGCGCGACCGGCAGCTGGCTCGGCACCTTGTCGTAGCCGTCGAGGCGGATCACCTCCTCGGCCAGGTCGGCCGGGTCGGTCAGGTCGGGCCGCCAGCTCGGCGGGGTGACCGAGAGCTGCCCACGCCCGGCGGTGGCCACGCCGGCGCCGATCTCACGCAGCAGGGCGGTGACCCGGCGGGCCGGGTAGGCGACGCCGGCGAGCTTGGCCGGCCAGTCCGCGGCGAGCGCGATCGGCGCCGGCGGGGCCACCGTGTTGATGTCGAGCACCCGCTCGTCCAGCGTGCCGCCGGCGTACGCGATGAGCAGCTGCCCGGCCCGGGTCACCGCGACCGGCGCCAGCTGCGGGTCGACGCCGCGCTCGAACCGTTTGCTGGCCTCGCTGCTGAGCCGGTGCCGGCGACCGGTCCGGGCGATCGCCACCGGATCCCAGTGCGCCGCCTCGAAGAGGATGTCGGTGGTGGACTCGGACACCTCGGTGGTGGCGCCGCCCATCACGCCGGCGAGGGAGATCACGCCGGAGTCGTCGGCGATCACCAGGTCCTCGGGATCGAGCGCCCGCTCGACCCCGTCCAGTGTGGTCAGCCGCTCCCCCGCCCGGGCCCGGCGGACCACCACCGGCCCGGTCAGCCGGGCCGCGTCGAAGGCGTGCATGGGCTGGCCGAGCTCGAGCATCAGGTAGTTGGTCAGGTCCACGGAGAGGGAGATCGGGCGTACGCCGGCCAGCGCCAGCCGCCGGCGCAGCCACGCCGGCGTCGGCGCGGTCGGGTCGGCACCGCGAACGAGCCGCGCCACGAACCGGTCACAGCCGTGCGGATCCTCCACAGTGACCGCATGCGGCGGGCGCTTGGTGGCCGCCGAACCCGGCCCGGCCCCGGGGTCGGTGAACGCCACCCCGAGTGAGTGGGACAGCTCCCGGGCGATGCCCCGCACCGAGAAGCAGTAGCCCCGGTCGGGGGTGATGGCCAGCTCGACGACGATGTCGTCCAGCCCCACCGCCCCGCGCGCGTCATCGCCCGGGGCTGCGTCCACATCGGAGGGCAGGACGATGATGCCGGCGGTCATGGGATCAAGCCCGGTGTCGTCGCCCAGCCCCAGCTCGCGGGCCGAACAGATCATGCCGTCGGAGAGGTGGCCATAGGTCTGCCGCGAGCCGATGGTGAAGCCGCCGGGCAGCACGCCGCCGGGCAGGATCACCGGCACCAGATCACCGACGGCGAAGTTGGTCGCCCCGCATACGATGCTGCGGGGCTCACCCTCGCCCACGTCGACCAGGCAGTGCCGGATCGGCTTCTTGAACTCGGCCAGCTCGGTGATGGCCTGCACCCGCCCGACCACGAGCGAGCCGGAGACCGACGCTCGCAGGTCGGTGATCTCCTCGACCTCCAGGCCCACCCGAACCAGGGCCGCCTCGATCGCCGCCGGCTCGGGCGGCACGTCAACGTACTCCCGCAACCACGAAACCGGAACGCGCATGGCGGTCAGATCTCCATTCCGAAGGCCCGGGCGAACCGCCCGTCCCCCTCGACCATGTCGCGCATGTCGGTGATGCCATGGCGGAACATCAGCGTCCGCTCGATGCCCATGCCGAAGGCGAAGCCGGTGTACACATCGGAGTCGATGCCACACGCCCGCAGGACCCGGGGGTTGACCAGGCCGCAGCCGCCCCACTCGATCCACCGTGGACCGTCCCGGTGCTGGGGGAACCACAGATCCATCTCGGCGCTCGGTTCGGTGAACGGGAAGTACGACGGGCGCAGCCGGGTGCGGGCCTGCGGGCCGAACATGGCCCGGGCGAAGTGGTCGAGCGTGCCCTTGAGGTGGGCCATGGTGATGCCCTCATCCACGACCAGGCCCTCGACCTGGTGGAACACCGGGGTGTGGGTGGCGTCGAGCTCGTCGGTGCGGTAGACGCGGCCGGGGCAGACGATGTAGATGGGCGGCCGCCGGGCGAGCATCGTGCGAGCCTGCACCGGCGAGGTGTGAGTGCGCAGCACCAGCCCGGGCACGTCCACATAGAACGTGTCCATCATGGTGCGAGCCGGATGGTCGGGCGAGATGTTCAGGGCGTCGAAGTTGGTCCACTCCAGCTCGACCTCGGGACCTTCGGCCACCTCGTACCCCATGCCAACGAACAGGTCGCCGATGCGCTCCATGAGTGTCGTGAGTGGATGCCGAGCCCCGCGGGGGTGCCGATCGGTGGGCAGCGTGACGTCGACACCCTCCTCGCCGAGCACCCGTCGGGCCCGCTCCTCGGTCAGCTCGACCGTCCGCCGGTCGTAGGCGGCCTGGATCGACGCCCGCGCCTCGTTGACCCGCCGTCCCGCGTCCGACTTGGCCGAGGGCGGCAGGGCACCGATCTCCCGGCGGGCCAGCGCGACCGGCGCGCGGTCACCGAGGTGCTGATGGCGGATCGCGGTGAGGGCGTCGATGTCGGCGGCGTCGGCGAACACCTTCTGGGCCTGCGCGACCGCGTCGTCCAGGGCGGCCTGGTCGAGCAGCGCCACCTGTTTGGGATCGTATGGATCGGTGCGGTAGCTCATATCCACTGTCCTCCGGGCGGAGCCGGGCCGGTCACGCGGGACCCAGGGCAACCGGCAAATTGTACGGGGGGCGTGCGGCGCGGCCGCGGCCCGCCGGTGCCTGTCGGACAGTCAGGGAGAGAAAGCGTCAGCCCCGCAGCCCGCCACCGGCGGGCCAGCTAAAGGAGTGCGGGTGGTTCATTCGGGGGCTCCTCGACGTTGGGCGCTTCGACGTAGTCCGCTGGCGCTAGCGTACAGGCACACGGCTGCGGCGGCCGGTAGGTTGTGGCTCTGGGCCGGGCGGTGGATCGGCACGCGCACCCGCTGGTCAACCGGGGTCGACAGGGTCGCGGGCTGGCGGTGCGCCTCGCCGCCGAAGACCCAGGCCGTCG